>JAUXUR010000043.1 GCA_030680745.1 Alphaproteobacteria bacterium | reverse complement strand
GAGGATCTGAGTACTGAAACGACGCATCAATCGACCACAGTAGTAGAGTTTCGAAAGAATTCTAATGCTTTGATTACATTGTAATAACGGGCTGTGTCCGTTGTTCGGAGCACAAAACAAGCAATAAATTATTAACAAGTGATGCACGTTGTTCTTGACTTAACTTAACAATTTTTTCGTTTTCAAGGTGATCAATTGCATCTTTGACAATTGAAACTGCACCTTCAACAATTTTACCCCGTGCAGCAACGATTGCTTCTGCTTGTTGACGCTGCAACATAGCACCTGCAATTTCTTGCGCATAAGCTAAATGACTAATACGCGATTCTAAAATTTCAACACCTGCAAGTTCCATACGTGCTGTTAATTCTTCGTTTAATTCAGATTCTATGACATCGCCACCGCGTGAAAGAGAGGTAACATTTTTATCGCCATGATCGTATGGGTGTGTAATAGCTAAATGTCTAATGCCTGATTCAATCTGAACATCCACATAATTTAAATAATGATGCACATTTAAAAGGGCTTTATATGGATCTTTAATCCGCCAAACAACAACTGCTGCAATCTCTATTGGATTCCCTTTTTGATCATTCACCTTTAATTGTGCGCTGTGTAAATTATGAACACGTAATGAAATAGATTTTTTAGTATAAAATGGATTGACCCAGAAAAACCCCGCATCTGATATTGTACCTTTATATTGCCCGAAGAGCAAAAAAACATAGGCTTGGTTCGGCTCAACAATAACAAACCCTTTTAAAAGAGGCAAAGAAAGAACAAAAACAATGCCGAATAAAATGCTTAATAATTGTATTTTTAAAGTAACAGCCAGAATAATTAAGCCAAAAAAAATTAAAATGATAGGCGCTAAAATGATTGCTGCTAACAACCCATTTATTTTTAACAAATTATTCATTTAATCCTCCCTATTTTCATCAGCATAAAGTTCAATTTTTTTACATCTGGGACAACGATATGATTGAATGGGTAATTCTTTATCACCTGTAGCATTGTAGCCGTACCATTTTTTTTCAACAGTGCCGTTATACCAACGAATATGCGCTTTTTCATTAGGAATATGATTCTTGGACTGAAGATAACCGCCTTCCATCGCACAATTACAATTTTGACAAGTAATTTTTTTCATAGCATTTTCCTCCTTTTTATATTATAAGAATTATTATGTTTAAAATTAATTAAAATTATTTAATTGAGGTTTACAAAACACTCTTATGTAAATAAACAATGCACTCTGTCGTGAAAGATTTGACAATTTTGATCATTATAAGGTTAGAATGGTGGAAAGTATGATAAGGGCTTGCAATCTATATAAGACTACTTTAAAACTTTCGTATTACAGTAACAAAATGGGGTTTACATCAACCGATGAGTGCAAAAATAATTCATCACCTTTTTAAGGGTTTGACGCAAGAGGAGAAAAAAGATTCTCCAAAGCAAAGAACACTTAAAAACCCTATACACTGTTTTGGTACTGGGGTTCATGGCGGTCGTAAAGTATCGATGTGGCTTTTGCCGGCACCCTTAAATACAGGCATTATTTTTCGTCGTATTGATATTTCAGGCCAACAAACGATTATTCCTGCAAAATGGGAAAATGTAGTCGATACAAGATTATGTACGGTTATTGGTCATTCTAATGGCGTTAAGATTGCAACCATTGAACATTTAATGTCAGCACTTTATGGCTGCAATATTGATAATGTTATTATTGAAATTGACGGTCCTGAAGTTCCTATTATGGATGGAAGTGCAGCACCTTTTGTTTTCCTGATTGAATGTGCAGGGCAAATTGAACAAGATGCACCGCGCATGGCGATAGAAGTCACAAAAACAATTACGGTTGAAAATGGCAAATCATGGGCAAGTTTAACGCCTGCACCCCATTTTTCAGTCAGCTTCGAACTTAATTATGAAAATTCCCCTTTAGCACAGCAACATTTAACTTTAGGTCTATATCAGGCAAGTTTTAAATCTGATATTTCGCGTGCACGATCATTTGGTTTTTTACATGATTGGGATAAATTACGCGAAAATGGTTATGCGCTTGGCGCATCTTTGGATAATGCCGTTGTTATCACTGGCGATAAAATTATGAATGATGGCGGACTTCGTTATGATGATGAATTCGTACGTCATAAAATTCTTGATTGCGTTGGCGATCTTTATTTAGCTGGTGCACCACTCATTGCGCATTTCACAGGTGTTCGTTCGGGGCATGCTTTAAATTGTGCTTTGCTTAAAAAGCTATTTGAAGACACATCAGCTTGGCATTTAAGACCTGCTAATCCACCACGTCATGTTCAAGTGCTTCCTTGGGAGCATGCAAGTGAATTGGCAGTAGCCAATTAATCAAAATAGAAAAGATATTAAAATAATATGTTAAGGACTTTAAAGTTGCGTTTTTTAACTCCATTCGCTTTGAGTGTTTTAATTCTTTCTGGATGTGCTAAAAAAGAAGAATATATAGAGCGTCCTGTTGAAATTATTTACAATGATGCGTACGATAATTTTAAAAATGGCTCTTATGGAAAAGCAGCACCAGCTTTCGAAGAAGTTGAACGCCAACATCCTTATTCTTTGTGGGCTATAAAATCCCAATTAATGGCAGCCTTTTCATATTATGCTGATGATAAATATGATGATGCTGTTATCATATTAGACAAATTTATTGCGTTACGACCTGGCGACAAAGATATTGCTTATGCGCATTATCTAAAATCCATTTGTTTTTACGAACGCATATCAGACGTTGGTCGTGATCAAATTATGACAGAGCTTTCTCTTAAAAGTTTTGATGAGCTCATTAAACGTTTTCCAGATTCACATTATGCAAAAGACGCGAATGTCAAAAGAAACCTCGTTTTTGATCATTTAGCGGGTAAAGAAATGGAAATTGGCCGTTTTTATCTTAACAAAGGTCAATATACAGCTGCTTTAAGCCGTTTTACACGTGTGATGAATCAATACCAAAAAACAACACATATCGAAGAAGCTTTGTATCGTTTAGTTGAGTGTTATTTGGCTTTGGGTATTCAAACCGAAGCTAAAAAGATTGCGGCCATTTTGGGTCATAATTACCCTTCGTCCATTTGGTATCGTAATGCTTTTGATCTTATTAAATCGGGTAATATTAATCCGAAATATGAACCTGATTCTTGGTGGGCGAGACCATGGAAACACATACTCTAGCCAACCACCTAGATTAAGGTCAAATTCGTCGTCAGGTTTCCGTTTCCGGTACTCATGTACGAAGAAGTACACTCCGTTCCGGTTCGAGGGCCTCTAGACTTTGCCTCATACTCTAGGCGGTATTTATGGAATAATTTGAGTATTTCTAATATGGGCAAATTTGCTATCTGATCTAAAAATACTATACCTGCTTTCTAGACTTTAATTTGCAATCTAGGTAGTATCAAAAGGAACTAGCAGTTCCGTCGTTGAGATTGGATTTAGCCATGAAGCAATCCAGCAAAAATACTTGGAAAGTCTAAGTCTTTATTTTAGTTTGTTGCTAGTTCGTGTTAAGCGTTTATAACAACAATTAACGAGTTTCTGATAAAAAATGCTGAAACGACTTTATATTCAAAACTTCGTACTCATCGATATGCTCGATATAGATTTTGAGCATGGACTTTCTGTGATTACTGGTGAAACAGGTGCCGGTAAATCTATTCTTTTAGAAGCCATTAATCTTGGTTTAGGCGCGCGTGCTGATCAATCCATGATTCGACCCAATGCTGATAAAGCGCAAATTATTTTAGAATTTTATGTTCAAAATGATCATCCTATTTACCAAAAACTTGATGAATTTGCGATTTTAAAAGAAGAGGGTCTTCTATTTAAACGTATTTTAACAAAATCGGGACATAGCAAAGCCTATTTAAACGATCAGCCTATTACATTATCAAAGTTAAAAGAACTTGGTGTTGATCTCATTGAAATTATTGGTCAATTTTCAACAGCATCCCTTATGCAAAAAAGTGAGCATCTTTGCTTTTTAGATCAATTTGCAAAACTTCAACATGATAAAAATCAAGTTGAAAAAGCTTATCATATTTGGTATGAAACCAAACAAAAATTCATTGAAATTACACAAGAAAAAGAACGCATTGAACGTGATTATGATTATTTATCAGCTATTCTTCAGGAATTAAATGAGATAGCGCCTTTGTATGATGAAGAATCATTACTCATTGAAAAAAAAGCAGCTTTAAGCAATGCCCAAAAATTAAATGAAATTATCAGCAAGACGATTTCAAAATTAAATGAACCTAAAAATGTTTCAGCGCTTCTTTACACAGCGCAACGCGAACTCATGAAAGCGCCGATTCAAAACGAAGATATAATTTCACCCATTTATCAGCAACTTGAAAAAGCAGCTTTTGAAGTTGAAGATGCTGAGGCAAAGCTTCATGATCTTTTGGGTAAAATTGGTAAAGAAGCAAAAGAAGTTGAAGCGATTGAAGATAGAATTTATGTGTTGCGTCATTTAGCGCGAAAACACCGTGTGCAACCTGATGCATTGGGTGAATTTTGGGATAATACACGCGAAAAAATTGAAACTTTTGAAAAAGCTGAAGCAGACCTTGCTGAATATTCAGAAAAAACAAAAATTGCTAAAGAACAATATCTGATATTAGCCCAAAATCTGAGTCAAAAACGACTTGAACATATTAAAATTCTTGAGCAAAACATTCAAAAAGAATTGATCCATCTTAAGCTTGAAAAAGCATTGTTTAAGGTTGTGCACAATCAAATCGAAATGCCGCAACTTTCTGGTATTGATCAAATTCATTTTGCTTTTGCACCCAATCCTGGGCTCCCTTTTACAGCAATTGACGAGACTGCCTCTGGTGGTGAAATGTCTCGTTTATTACTAGCACTTAAAATTTTGGATAAAAGCGATCATCCTAAAACACTTGTTTTTGATGAAATTGATACAGGTGTTGGGGGTGCTGTTTCTGATGCGCTTGGTTTACGTTTACAAAGTTTAAGTGTGCTCACACAAACAATAGCGATTACGCATGCACCTCAAATTGCTGCCAAAGCGAATCATCATTATAAGGTTGAGAAAAAAACCAATGCTGAAAAAACGGCATCAACGCTTACATTGCTTGATGCAGAGGCACATCAAGAAGAAATTGCACGTATGTTATCAGGTGCCTTCATAACGGATGAAGCAAGGCGTGCCGCATTGAGTCTTCTTCAATCAGGACAAATTCAACCTCAAGAAAAATTATCAAAAACATCATGATGACTATAGAAGATCTTAAAAAAATTGATATTACATCAATCGATGCTGATACGGCAAAATCTATTCTTGCCTTTTTAGCAATTGAAATTGAGCGTCATGACAAATTATATTATGCCCATTCTTTACCTGAAATAAGTGATGCTGATTATGATTTTTTACGCCAATTAAATACAAAAATTGAAGCAAATTTTCCAGATCTTAAACGTCCTGATAGTCCCTCTCATAAAATTGGTGTAACGCCACAAGATGGGTTTTCAAAATATAAACATGGCGCACCAATGCTTTCATTGGATAATGCATTTGATGAAAAAGATGTCATCGATTTTTTAAAAAAAATATATCGTTATTTAAATTTAAATCCCGCTCATCCATTAGAATTTGTTGCGGAGCCTAAAATTGATGGCGTGTCAGCAAATCTTCTATATGAAAATGGACAATTAAAAATTGGTGCAACACGGGGTGATGGCAGCATAGGCGAAGACATTACGCAAAATCTTAAAACAATCCGAGAAATTCCGCATGTTTTAAAAGCACCTTTTCCTGAGCGTCTTGAAATTCGCGGTGAAGTCTATATGCGTCACGATGAATTCGAAGCGTTTAATCAAGAACGAGCGTCAAAAGGTGAAATTGTCTTTGCAAATCCACGTAATGCCTCTTCTGGCGCTTTGCGGCAATTGGATGCACGTATTACAGCGCAACGTCCACTCCATTTTTATGCGTATGGTATGGGATTGCACGATCCTTCAAGTTTCCCAACACATTGGGCACTTTTAAATCAATTAGAAAATTGGGGCTTTAAAATTAGCCCATTACGCCAAATCTGTCATAATGTTCAAGATCTAACAACATTTCATGATTCTTTAGGTCAAAAACGAACTGATTTAGGGTTTGATATTGATGGCGTTGTTTATAAAGTGAATGATATTTCCTTACAAGATCGACTTGGTATTGTCAGTCGTTCACCCCGTTGGGCAATCGCGCATAAATTTGCAGCAGAACAGGCTGAAACGACTTTAGAAGATATCCAAATACAAGTTGGTCGGACAGGTGTGTTGACGCCTGTTGCCTATTTAAAACCCATTAATGTGGGTGGTGTGATGGTTTCGCGCGCGACGCTCCATAACGAGGATGAAATTGCACGCAAGGATGTACGTATTGGCGATCGCGTTATTGTCCAACGCGCAGGCGATGTTATTCCACAAATTGTTAAAGCTATTTTATCTGCACGACCCACAAATTCTGTGCCGTATCAATTTCCAGATCATTGTCCTATTTGCGGGAGCCTTGCTTTTAGAGAAGAAGGCGAAGTTGCACGTAAATGTTCAGGTGGTCTTATTTGTGCAGCCCAAATTGTTGAGCGTCTTAAACATTTCGTTTCTAAACATGGTTTTGATATTGAAGGCTTTGGCAGTAAATATATCGAAAGTTTTTGGCATGAAAAACTTGTTCAAAAACCTGCAGATATATTTAAATTGAAACAAATCGAAGCGGACCTTAAAAAACGCGAAGGTTGGGGCGCAAAATCAGTTGATAATCTTTTGCAAGCCATTGAAGCAAAACGATCTATTTCAATGCCACGTTTTTTATATGCTTTGGGTATTCCTCAAATTGGTCAAGCAACTGCTTTATTGCTTTCAAAAAATTATGGAAATTTTCAACATTTTGAAAGCGAAATTATAAAAGCCCAAGATGAGACAAGTGAATCTTATATCAACCTTGCGTCCATTGATGGCATTGGACCTTCCATGGCCAAAGATTTGATCCATTTTTTTCAAGAATTGCATAATCAAGATGTTGTTTTAGGTTTATTGAACGAAATTACAATTGAACCTTATGAACATATTATACAAGAATCAATTTTTTCAGGCAAAACGCTTGTGTTTACGGGTACATTAACAAAGATGTCACGTGATGAAGCTAAGAATAATGCCTTAAAATTAGGCGCTAAAGTTGCAGGATCAGTTTCAAGCAAAACCGATTATGTGGTCATCGGATCTGATGCTGGATCAAAAGCTGCAAAGGCCAAAGAACTAGGTGTTAAGTGTTTGAATGAGGATGAGTTTCTTTTATTGGCGCAGCATGATTGACATAATTATTTTTTGTGATATCTATAACAATTGATCCCTAACAAATTAAAAGGTAAATTATGAAGCGCTTAAAAATTATAATAATCTCTTTCTTTTTATGTTCTTCGTCTGTTTTTGCTGAAACATATGAAGAAAGAAAAGAACGGCATTTTCAAATTACACAATTTGCATTAAATACAATTGAGGAATTATTTGATAATACAATTGATGACGAAAAGAAAGGCATTGTTTCAAAAAAAATAAGTTGTAATTATTTAAGACAATTAAAAAATATCGAAGATCTAAAACTCGATAAATTATACGAATTAGAAAAAAGAGATCCAGAAGTTGATGCAACAAATGTTCTAGCATTAGCCATTTGTTTAGGAGATACGACTTCATTATATAAATTTTTAAATTATGTTGATGATATCAATGACAAAAAATATTGGGTATGGGGATATAGACAACTTTATACAATGGCACATTTGATTTTAGACCCACAATACCCCATTGTTACACACGAAATTTCTCTTAAAACACGATTACATATTATGGATATGCTTATTCAAAAAGGGGTAGATTTTGATATTATTCCTTCAACAGAAATATACAGAAATCCTGCTTTAGCAGCAGGTGACCCTAGCGGACGTGGAATTCGCGCACCTTTTATTGAAGAAAATGGAGATTTGACATATCAATATATTACCGATGAATTACGCGTTAGGGCATTATTAGCAGGCGCTAATCCAACTGCATGTGGATCTTCATTTAGTGGCATTGGAATTGTGTCACGTCCCTATGAAAATGGTGAATATCAATTCAATAAGCCACTTATTGTTACGTCAAAAGCTTGGGGTTGGTCAAAATATTTGCAATTAATGAACAAACAAATTGAAGAGAATTTAACAAATCCATTTTTTAAACTCTCATTACATCCCAAATTAGAAAAAGCGATCAAAGAATAAATTAAAAAGGTAAGGAGGAAGAAAAATACCTCCTTACAATAAACGCTGCAATACCAACAAGAAATGTGTTCTAATTAACCAGTTGATCAAATTCTTGAACAACTTCAATAGCCTTAACATAGTTAAATTAATAAAGTCTGTTATGCTACTCCTTTGCTAAGGGATCAATTCTTTAGAGCCTAAATTTCTTGCATTAACATAGAATGTTTAAATTTTTTCAACTGAAATTATTGCTGTATAAAATTTGTATCTGGAATTAGATAAAATAACGTCATGTATATTGACATATTTTTTTTTTAATGTACTTTAATTTAAAATAATCATTGGATATTTAATAAATAATCCGTTTAACGTATATTAATTAAAAGGACTGAACATGAACCGATTAAAATACATATTTATTTCCTTCTTTTTATTATCTTCATCTGCTTTTAGCGGAATATCCGAAGAAAAAATAAAAGAATCACGTAAAATAGCACAATTTATATTAAATAAAATTGATAACAAATTTGACCATTCATCTGAAAATGAAAAAAGAATTATTGTTTCAAAAAAAATAAGCAATTCTTATTTAAGAAATTTACAACTTGAATATTTTGATATTGATAATTTATATCAATTAGACAACAGAGATCCTGAAGTTGACACAACTAATGTACTAGCATTGGCTATTTGTTTGGGTAATACAAATTTATTAAATAAATTCTTAAATTATGTTGATGATATTAATGATTCAAAATACTGGGTATGGGGATATGGGCAATCATATACGATGGCACATTTGATTTTGGATCCACAATATCCTATTAGAACAGATGATATTTCTCTTGAAGCAAGATTGAGCATTATGGATATGCTTATTCAAAGAGGTGTAAATTTTGAGATTGTTCCCATTAGCATATTATGTCACAGAAATCCAGCTTTAGCTGCAGGTGAACCTGGTGGTAACTCCATTAAAACACTCGTTAAGAATGATAGCGGCAAATTAGAATATATAAATATTATAGACGAATTACGGGTAAGAGCGCTATTGGCAGGCGCTAATCCTTGTGTGCACGGATCTTCATTTTTTGGCCTTCCTATTGTTTCATGTCCTTTCTTAAACGGGAATTATCAATTTGATCAGCCACGTAACATAGTTGCAAAATATGATTGTTTGTCTTGGAATTATTATGTCAAAACAATAAGCAAACAAGTTACTGAGCTTAAAATAAGTTCATCTTTTAAACCTACATTACACCCTACTTTAGTAGATGCCGTTATAAAGAATTACATGGAAGCAAATAATTAGGGATGATTCAAGAGGATAATTTCCTCTTGAAATCACTTGAACAACTTCAAGATTCTCAACATCGTTAAATTTATTAAGTCTGTTTAAGACTAATCTACGGGACAATTTTTATTTTTATGTTAGAAACTTGTCCACACACCATTGTTTTCCTGGACTCGTTGAAGCGTAGCTTCATACGTAGAGCCAGGATCCAAATCAAAACACATGCTCGAAGAGCATAGCAAAATTATTCAAATAACGTCATGATCTGTGATCATGATTGTTAATTGTACCCTGAATCCGTGCTCGAAGCTTTGCTTCTCGCCTGTTCAGGGAAACGGCTGTTATTTGGTAGGTTTCTATCCAAAATTAAATTTTTGTCCGGTAGATTGGTTTAAGACTATCCCCTTTGCCAAGGAAGTAATTCTTTAGGACCTGTATTTTCTTCAACATCAATTTGTTGTGATTTAGGCTGAGCACGATTATCAAATCCAATTCTGTCTTGTGGCTTAAGATTACCCGTATTTTTTTGCGTAGAAATTTGAGTTGATGGTTGATAATTTGGTGCATTACGTTGAGGATTATAATATGTTTTTGTAAGTGGTGGACTAACGACTGGAGGTGTGTAAATTGTGCCCGCCTTTAAGGCCGCACGTAAAGGTTCAGCATCAGGATTTTTATATCGACCTAAAAGTAAAATTTGTTCAGCTGTGATATTATCAGCATTATAATAAGCTTCATTCCAAGAATGACGTGCTTTAATAACAGATCCTTTAAGTGATCCCCCACCAAACAATCCTTTAGAATGGCAATATGTGTAAATATCAGCATCAAAATTTGCTGTCATTTGGGCAGAAAGACCAGCGCCTACAGGGCCTGCTGCAATACTTGCTTCAGCGCCAAGTGTAAATGAATCATTCATCACATTTCGAAGGCCATTATCAGTCATGATTACCAACAGGACCTCTGAACTTTCAAAACCAATTTGAAGGCCAATGCTCCCCCCTGCAAAAGTTACAAAAGCAGGATATGACCAATCTCCATTTTGCGTTTTGGTAATAACAAGACCATTTCCACCTTCTCCACCAAGAATAAAGCCTGCTTTAAAAAGTGATGGGATAATGATTACACCTTTTGCACGCTCTAAAAGTGATTCAAGATTATTTTTATATCCTTGATCATTCATAAGGCTTTGAAAGACAATTTTAGAACGATCGACAAGTTCTTGTTGATCCCGTGACGCCATCAAGTTTTGCGATAAAAATAAGAGACTTAGTGTTATTAAAAAAAATCGTTTAAGCATTATTACCTCTGAAAAAAATTAGTATAAACATGGACTTAATATTAACTTTACACAAAACCAATAAGTTCGTCGTTGCGATGAGCCCCAAATTAAATGGGGCGAAGAAGCAATCCAGAAAAACACTTAGAAAGTTCTAAATATTGATTTTTAGACTGGATTGCCACGCGGCGCCTTTAAATTTGGGCCGCTCGCAACGACGGATAGAAGGTGTTGTTTCCTTTAAGTCCGCCCCTTTTAGGCGGGATGCCTATTTTTTATACGTGAGCAAGGAATGACGACGTATCCGCATGAAATTAAACAACTATAAAAAAAGGGGCTATAAAGCCCCTTTATTTAAACATTTCTAAATTTAAGTCGCAACTATTTGCGATCACCAAAAAGTCTTAAAAGCATTAAGAACAAATTGATGAAATCAAGATAAAGCGCAAGCGCACCCATAATTGCTTTTTTACCAGAAATTGTCGAATCATCGCTTTCCATATACATTTCTTTAATTTTCTGGGTGTCATAAGCTGTTAATCCCACAAAAATAAGAACGCCTAAAATAGAAATGGCAAAACCTAAGCCAGAACTTTTAAGGAAAATATTAACGACAGACGCAATAATAATACCGATCAATCCCATCATTAGGAATGATCCCATATTAGTCAAATCGCGTTTCGTTGTGTATCCATAAATACTCATCGCGGCAAAAGTACCTGCCGTTATAAAAAATACACGCGCAATACTTTCCTGTGTATAAACAACAAAAATGGATGCAAGAGACAACCCCATTAAAGCCGCAAAAATCCAAAAAGTTAGTTGAGCCGTCGCAAAAGACATATGAGCAATTCGAAAACTTAGAAAGAAGACGAGTGCAATAGGCGCTAATGCAATTACCCAAAAAAGTACTGGGTTTTTAATAAGTGTAGTCATCATTGCAGGATTTGTGCCAACGAAATAGGCTATAAGCCCTGTTAGCCCTAAAGCTGCTGCCATGTAATTATAAACACGCAACATATGGGAGCGAAGACCCTGGTCAATATCCGCTTGCGTACGTGTCACAACATTTGGTTGGTAGGACATTTGAATCTCCATGAACCTATCTAATCTACATTTAATCTAATCACTTTCTAGAAAAATTCAACCTAATTATAAAATTTTGTATAAAATCTATTATTTCTTGTGCTCTATAGGTTTCTTGAAAAGGAATATGTTCAGTTGATTGTGTGTTGAGTATTTCTGATATGTTTGAATTTCCTTGGTCAAGATAAAAACTTAAAATATCTCCCTTGTTTTTTTTGAAATCTTCCATTTTTTCTTTTAAAAGTTCGATAATTTTTTCTTCAGCTTCATTTTTTGTTTGAGCAAATCGTTTATCTGAAAGTCGTCCATAAGCTGAATAATCACTATTAGAAAATACTCCTGAAAACCCAGGAAAACCCGTTGATTCAGTTATTAAATTAAAAAAAGGGCCTTCCCAATCATAAAAAAGAATTGGGGATGATTTAACAATCAAAATTATTTTTGGATTTTTATCATCCTTCAATAAAAAATCAGCATAATCAAATGCGAGTGGTAACATAGAACCACCACGTGTAATAGGATGTAACGAGGATTCAAATAGGTTAGGATCTTCAGCCATTGGGGGAGGACAACCAATATTAGGTCCAAGTACGAATCCGCCGTAAAGTTGATAATCTTGGGGCAATTCTCGTATCGTCCGATTTGTCCAATTATTATCACCTGTGATAATTAACGATCCGAAACGCGGATGATTTTTTCTGAGCAAATTCTTTTTATCATCAATATATCTTTTTCCAAAGGTCGATGCATAAAAGTAAGGCTGAAATTTTTCTGATAATTGTTCCTTAAATGACAGCAACGGATTGTTGACTTCAATACATCCAGACCAATAATTTACATTAGGTTGATCGCCTAGCTTTAATTCATTTTTTTTGTTTTTGAGAATTGCTTGATAAGGTGATAATTTTTCAAAATCTAATATTTTACCTGCAATTCTTTTATTTTTGGAAATTGCTGGCTCAAATGTAACAAAATCTCTATTTTCTTTTCCGATATTAATTGACCCTGCATAGGGTATTATTTTAAAATTTATATTTTTATTTTGTGCTATTTCTTTGAAGGCATCAATAAAAGGTATCAATTTCTGAAAATGATCCATATGTTCTTGATCAACAAATAAATCAAGGAGCACAATTATAGAGATATTTTTATTTTTTATTTTTTGACTATATTCAATACTAATTGATTCATCTGAAAAACCAAAAAAAGGTTTATAGGTCAGTGTGCCTTTGATACTTTGGTCATCTTCAACTTCACATATATTTGAATATGTTATGCCATATTGATTGTGCGCAATTAAATTGTACGCTAATTGTTTTTGAGTTGAATACAAAGTAACTGCTTGGCAGAGTCGCTTGTAAAGAAGGCTCGCCTGAAGGTTATTTATAGTGAAAACAATTAATGTGATGAGAATAGGCAAAAGGGCTAAAAAAATGATGAATATGCCACCTTTTTCCTGTATTTTTTCTTTCTTACGCATTCATTACATCACACATATTCTTGTTCATAAATATCCAGATTATGCGGCAAAGTCTAGGAAAGTCGAGAGCCGGAGCGGAATGTACTTAAGTACATGAGCACCGGAAGCGGAGGCTTAACAACGAATTTGCCCATAGGGTGGATATTTACAGGTTTATGAGCGGACATATTTTTTTTCGAGATAAGCGAGGATCGTGCGCAACGTCATCACTTCCCCACCCTCAGGCCTTCCAGGTTTCGATCCATAATTCCAAGCTGCAAAATCGATATGGACCCAATCCGTATTTTTGGGAATAAATTCCTCTAAAAAGAGGGCTGCAGTTATAGCACCTCCAAGACCAACTTCTGATGCAAGGGATGAGCTTGCTACATTACATAAATCTGCATTACGACCTTTAATCCATTTTTTATAGGGCTTAAAAAGCGGCATTTGCCATAAAGGATCATGCATTTTTTCACCTAAATTCATCAAGGTTTCACCTAATGCATCATTATTAGTAAAAAAGCCTGGCAATTCAGGCCCTAAAGCTGTTCGCATAGCCCCTGTTAAAGTTGCAAAATCGATTAAAAGCTCGGGGTTATGTGTATTTGATTCAAATAAAGCATCTGCTAGAACCAAGCGTCCTTCAGCATCTGTATGCCCAATTTCAACCGTCAAACCTTTACGAGATGTTATGACGTCCAATTGCTTATAAGCATTACCCGAAACAGCATTTTCAGCTGATGGGATAAGGACTTGTAAGCAAATGGGTAAATTAAGCCCCATAATAAGACGCGCAAGGCCTAACGCATGTGCAGCACCTGCCATATCCTTTTTCATCAAACGCATACCAGCATCTGGTTTGATATTCACACCGCCTGTATCAAAGGTAATGCCTTTGCCTACTAAGGAAACCTTAGGAAGTTTTTTATCGCCCCATTCTAAAATTGTCATTGTTGGTTTATGAACACTTGCCTTTCCGACCGCATAAATAAGTGGATAATTTTCCTTAAGTAAATCTTCGCCAACAATGACTTTACTTTCAGCCCCATAAAGACTTGTCATTTCAACTGCTTTTTCAGATAATTTTTGTGGATAAAGATCCGTTGAAGGCAAATTTATGAGATCTCGAACCCAAAAAAAACTATCCAACATTAATTTTAGTTTTTTTTCATGTTTTGGGTCCGCAATCAAAAGTTTTGCTTTAGAAATTAGATTTACTTCTTTGTTTTTAAAACCATAAGCACCTAATCCCCATCCTAAATAAAGATTAAAAAGGCTTTCTTTAGGCATTTTTGTTTTAATGTAATAATCGCCAATAGGCAACATGTTGGCTAAATCACCCAAAATCCATGGGTTAAAATCATCAAAACCGATGACAATCTCTTGAATTTCACCTTTTGCATTTGGAATATATCGATATTCATAGGGTTTCGCTTGAAATGCAGAAGATTTAAGCCATTTTTCTTTTGGTTTTACAAAAGATAATGATTCTAATTGCTCCTTATTCATTAAAACAATAGGAATGGCCTCATGCGTCTTTTCAAAAGTGAATAATTTTTCTATACATGAATTCATTTTATTTCTTTCTTTTTTTAGGAAAAAAGCCCATTTCTTCATAAAATGTTAAGGCGCCTTTATGCAAAGAACCTGTTTCAAAAGCAGCAGATTGATCAGCGCTTAAAAAATTTATCTTTGGGAATTGTAATTGTAATTTGTTTTGATTTTGTGGCAACCAAAATGCTTTAGCAAGATTATAAACAAGTTCTGCCGACGTGTTTTCAGGAGCGACCCATTGCGCCATAACACTTAACGATCTAATTTTTCCAATATTCCAATAAAGTCCAGCTTCTATATCATATGGTCTGAACATCTTGTTTTTTAAAGCTATTTTCTTCTCTTCTTCAGGACTTATATTGATAAATCTTAACGGTATATTTTTGGCTAAATTAACAATACAGGATACTGGGGCTCCAGCAAAAAAAAGCATTACATCAACTTTTCCCTCTAATAGTAAGTCGCAAGCCTTCCCGGGGTCATCATAACTTTGTACGTAATCTTTTTCTGCAAGGCCTAATATATTGAGTATATTTCTAACCGATGGCAATGTGCCTGAATGGCGCGTCCCTATGGAAATCATTTTACCCTTTAAATCCGCGAATTTATATATAGGAGAATCTTGTAAAACAACAATATGGAGCACTTCAGGATAAAGAGTCGCAATTGTTTTGATGTTTTTTTGATGAATCATAAGGTCTGATTGAATAAGGGCCGTATCCACTTTTCTTTCTTTAAGAAGATCAATATTATACAAAGATCCTTCGGTTGCGTGCGCTAAGGCAATCAGATCTTTAACGCCACAACTCCCGCCACGTTCGCATGGAGGTGATCCTGGTGGCGATGAAAGCAATCCTGCCATTGAGCTTGCAATAGAAAAATAACTACCTGATGCAGGACCTGCAGCAATTGTAAAATAAGTAAAATTCGGGTTAGGAATATTCAATTTTTTAGCACAAATTTCAGTAATACTGAATACAGAAATTAAATACAGAAAAAATATTAAAGTGTTTGATTTGTTCTTTCTACACATTTAGTTTTAAAAGCCCTTTACATAGGATTAAATTAAAAATTAACTTGACATCTGCAGATTTCTTGGTATCTTAATACACAGTATAAAACAAGTTGACGGAACAATGAAGCCATTTCAGAAAGCTTTATTCTGGCTGTTTAGAGCCGGGTTTGATGCCTTTAAAAAGCATTATCCTTATAACATGGTCATGGCCGTGTTTATTGTAGGTTGTGGACTAGGTTACCAAATGGGTAAACGCCACGGCATCATCATACCTGTCCAAATGGCAGAAACAAAAATCCTTCCTGATACGTCTGTACAAGACGATGTGCCAGATACAATTGATGATTATAGTAAACCCGAAACGCACACACCCATTACAATTGCTGAGCTCAATTTAAAAACACAAGAATTATTTCATTCAAAACATGCACGTACAACAGATCTTTTAAGACCTACCGAAAAAACCTTGGAAGTTAAAGGTGGCGATACGCTCGTTACAATCCTAACAGGCGAAGGTATCGATCGTAGGCTCGCGCATGATGTTGTTCGTTCTTTGCGAAATCATTGTGATCCACGTCGCTTAAAACCTGGTCAAACAGTAACTTTAGCGCTTAAACCTTCGGATGATGAAGAACAAGGTCCAGAGCTTCTTAAAGTCTCCTTAAAAGTCGATGAAACGAAAGATGTTCATACAAGCAAAGGCGATAGCGGTAAATTTGATGCCTGGCTTGAAGAAAAAGAAGTTACCAAAGAGCTCGCTTATGCAAAAGTTACCATAGACAATAGTCTTTTCGGTGCTTCAACACAAGCAGGTGTCCCTGCAAACGTAGTTGTTGATGTTATTCGTGCCCTTTCTCATCGTGTCGATTTACAACGCGATATTCAGCCTGGCGACCAATTTGAAATTGCTTATGAACGCTTTGTCGATCATGAAGGTAAGGTTGTTTCAGATGGTAAGGCAACTTTCGTTCTGCTGCATGCCAAAGGTAAAGATATTAAACTTTATCGACATGTTTCAAAAACAGGTGAAAATGATTTCTACTTGGAAGATGGCAGCAGCTTGAAAAATAATGGCTTTATGCGCACACCTATTGATGGTGCGCGTCTTTCCTCCAGCTTTGGTATGCGTAAACACCCAGTACACAAATTTACACGTATGCACCGTGGTGTAGATTTTGCGGCGCCTCGTGGCACACCAATTCTTGCAGCAGGCGCTGGCGTTGTAACAAAAATGGGTTGGCATGGCGGCTATGGTCGTTATATCCAAGTCAAACATAATGGTGAATTTGCAACTGCTTATGCCCATATGAACCGTTTTGCACCTGGCTTAAAAGTTGGCGCTAAAGTCAACCAAGGTCAGAAGATTGGTGAAGTCGGGAGCACAGGAACGGCGACAGGTTGTCACCTTCATTATGAAGTGTTACGACATGGTCAACAAATTAACCCTAAATCGGTTAAAAATGTTGGCAGTAAAAAGCTTGAAGGCCGCGAATTGCAACAGTTTTTTGCTTGTATTGGAAAAACGAACACAAGCCTCGTAGAATTACGCACTAGGGGAACAGAGAAATTAATTGCACACAATGGAATTGTGCAAGATCAAAAAAAATTGGCACATAATATAGAAAATTCAGCCAATAGTCTTGATAAACCTGTTTTAGAGCAAGCTTCAACCCAAGATAAAGCTGAAGAGAATAAATCAGCGCAGATAGCATCCCAAGAAAATACTGATGATACAAATAAAGACGGCGAAAATAAAGACGATAAGAACAAAGTTCAGACAATTTCAAATCAACAAAATCCTATTAAAGCGGATAATGCTTAAATACAGATTTAAGCAAATACTAATAGCAAAATCTTTATCATGATTCCAGTACAATTTTTATTTTATGCTAAAAATTTGCCTACACATCTTTGTTTTCCTGGACTCGTAGAAGCGAAGCTTCATACGTAGATCCAGGATCCAAAAGGAAATTCATGCTCGAAAGAGCATGGCAACATTATTTAAATAATGTCATGATCTATGATCATGATTGTTAATTGGACCCTGAATCTGTGATCGAAGTTTCGCTTCTCGCCTGTTCAGGGAAACAGCTAGTATTTGGTAGATTTTTGATACTACTAATTTATAAACGAAATTAATTTAAGGAAACAAATATGAAAATTCGATTCATTAGATTTGCCATTCGTTTGACTTTAGGAATTTCCTTGATATTTATCATCAATGCTTGTTCTTCAGATTTTTCTATACAATCTGTTTCAAACTTCAAGGCAATTGATTTTTCCTCTATCAAATCCCCTAACACATTAGTGATATTTGACGTTGATGAAACTTTGATTCAACCTGTGGATACATATCTCATTAATGAACATAAGGCCGAAGGTATTAATTTTCGTGAAAAGATGGTTGCGGATCATCCAGGAGTGAAAGATTGGGATAAGATTTTATCAATAATTCTCGAGGAAGCAAAAAGACCCTTAATTGAACCTGATATTGTTTCAGAAATTAAAAAACTGCAAGAAAGAAACGTACTTGTTATTGCGTGCACTGGCATGAATACAGGAAAAGCTGCTTTATATGAGCGTCTTGAAATTTGGCGTTATGATCATTTAAAATCATTGGGATTTGAGGGATCTTTTACGTCAAAAGATTTTACCTTGCAAGGGTTTAAATCGCAGCCTGTTTTTTACAAAGGTGTTTTATCGGCAGACCTTGAAGAAAAAGGACCTGTTATTGGTGCATTTTTAGATAAAATATCTTTTAAGCCCGAAAAAATTGTGATGATTGATGATGACGGCGCCTATATTCGTTCCGTTAAGGAAGAATGTTTTAAACGAGGCATTAATTTTGAAGGTTACCTTTATCAAGGTGCAAAAGAAAAAAAATGGGATGAAGATCTTATTAAATTCCAATTACAGCATTTATTGACGCATTATCATTGGTTGAGCGATGATGTGGCAAAACAGCTTATGCAAGAAGCACCCAAATCTGAAAGTAGAATTGCTGGCTAAATTTTTTTTAATCGACAATAATGCTTTCATCTTTCGGCGACGACAAAACGACTTCAGTGACACTTTTTGTTACACCAGGGAGCTCTTTTAAAAAATCAGAAATGAAGCTTTCCAATTGCTGTGTATCTTTAACACGTACTTTCAGCAAATACGAAAAATCACCTGTCATATGATGGCATTCAAGAACATTTTTATGGTTTTTTACACATTCAATAAAATGTTTATTATTATCTTTTCCATCAACTATAACTGATATAAAAGAAGCAAGTTGCATCTCCATAAAATTACTATCCAAAAAAGCTACTATTTTTTTTATTTTTTGCCCGTTCTTAAGTTTACGAATACGTTCATGGACGGCGGAGGCGGAAAGGTCAACAAGTTCGCTAATCATATTATTGGTTAATGTTGCGTCATTTGCTAAAATGACGGCAATTTTCCTGTCTAAGTCGTTATAATCAGAATTATTTATTGACATTTTTTATATTTCCTGTAAAATATTTTGTATATTTAATGATAGTAAGGATTATATGTTGTGTCAATATTATTTTATCTACTAAAATCCTGGTTGATTGGCGTTGCAATTGCTGCACCTGTTGGCCCAGTAGGGATGCTTTGTATCCGCAAAACACTTGAACTTGGATTTATCGGTACGATCGCTGTAGGATTGGGTGCAGCACTCGCAGATTCTATATATGCATTCATTGCAGCAACTGGAATAACGAGCGTTTCGGACTTTTTACTTGATAATGAATTGTACATAAAAATACTTGGTGGGATTTTTTTGCTTTTTCTAGCCTTTAAAGAGTTGAAAAACAGTTCAAAATTGCCTACAGAAATTCATGACAAAGGAAAAAAAGCAGTAAAACTAATTTACAGTGTTTTTTTTCTAACGCTTACAAGCCCTATGACAATTTTAAGTTTTATAGCCATTTTTGCAAGCATTGGAGGCAGCGATATAAATCATAATCTATCCCTATGGATGGTGCTTGGTGTTTCTTTAGGTTCGTTAAGTTGGATGTTGATGTTAGGCTTTATTATAACGAAAACAAAACATTTTTTGTCTGAAACATGGATATATAGAATTCGATATGTATCTGCAATAATTCTAGGTGGATTTGGAGTCTGGGCAATATATAGCGGATTGATTTTATTTAGCACATCAAAGGGTTAAAAATGCGTTTCAACATTTATTTAACCCAATCTATCATTCTTTGATCAAAAAGTACTGCTTCCAATAATAATACAAGGTAATCCTTGTCCTTCATGATCATTGGGTAATTTCTATGATGAAGAGAGATATGCAATTTATTCGTTAATTAAGTTAAATATCTTTCTTGTATCTTTGCCAAATTTTTGTTCTAAATTAATTAAAAAATTCCATAAAATCTCACTTTTTTTAGTATGTTGAACTTTATTTTTTAATTTTTGAGTATCAATATTTATGCTACCGAATAAAATTTTATAAATCCATTCAAGACAATCACTCTTACTATCAAAATAAAAGATATGTAATTCATCATAAAATTTCTTCGCTAAAGATGAAATTTTGGATAAAGGCTGTTCATTATCTTGTTGCTTACCAAATAAACACATATAGTTTTGAAATGCCAATTTATATTTTTCTAAAATTCTCTCTTTTTTATGAGGTTTTGTTAATTCTGCCCATTTTTCATATAATTCTCCTATTGTTAAATTATAATCATAACAAGCTGCATTTAAAATAATTACATTTTGATAACAAATGATAGCTAACCCTATGGTTTGTGATTCGGTTAAAAATCTTATAGGATCCGTTACTTCAAATTCTCGATCCTTCAATAATTGAGCAGTTTCAACGAGCATTTTTTGATTGTTATCATGTAAAGCAATATGAAACCTAAGATCCAATTTAATTTCTTTAAGTTGCTCTTGCGTTAATGTGCTCTCACAAATTTTGAAATTAAATGTCATAAAAATGAAAATGATAAAAAATTTTGGTAAAGACATTTAATTTAACTCCTATTTGAAGTATGGTATGGTTTTTAGACAGCACCATTTTTGGCATTTATTAAACAAACTTTAGAGATCATGACACGCAAACAAAAAAGACAAATACTCCCTGAAAGCCTAGCACGTTTTTTTAAACATCGTCTCGATGAAATTATAGGTCTTACGATTTTTGGTTTTTTGGGCGCTTTTGTGCTTGCTTTAATTTCATATACATCCAGTGACCCCTCTTTTAACACAGCCAGTGAATCAGTCAAGATTGATAATTATTTGGGCACTTTTGGCGCTTATTCCGCAGATCTTTTTTTACAAAGCTTTGGTCTTTCCGTTTTTGTCCTTGTTTTAGGTGTTTTCTTATGGGGTGTTTCTTTTTTTAGACATATGCCATTAGTATCCATTCCTGGTCGTATATTGTCTTTATTAATTGCTGTCTTAAGCTTTTCTCTTGTATTAGCCCCTTTTTCCCATTACGATTTTTGGCCTATGAATGCTGGTTTAGGGGGTATTACAGGTGATCTTTTATTAACAAATTTGTTAAAAGTTTTAATGCCTTTAATGGGGAATGGACTTGCTCAAAATTTTATACAAGTTTTCTTTTTTTTGTTAAGCCTTTTTACTTTTATGCTGGCATCTAGCATTCCCTTTGGCCTTCTTAAAAAAGGGGTTATTATAAGTTCTTATCTTGTTTTTGAAGCAATAACGATTCCTTTTATTTCGCTTTATAATTTAATTCGACAAAGGCCTAAAATTTCGATGCCGCAATCGGATATTATAAGATCCAAACCAGCTAAAAAAACGAAACATAAAGAACAGATTCAACAAAATGATGCTGAACTTTTTGAACAATTTCAAAATTCAAACCATGATTATGATGTTGAAATTGCAGGTTCTGATCATCAACCTTCATCGCAATATAACAATGCGATCACGCCGATCAAAAAAAATCAAAAAAACAACCCCAATACTTATGTTTTGCCGCCTTATGATTTGCTGAATCAACCTGAATCACAAGATTCGAAAAGTGTTGATCGTGATATATTAACGCAAACGGCTCAAGCATTAGAAGCGGTCCTTCAAGATTTTGGTGTCAAAGGTGAAATTATCAAAGTTCACCCAGGGCCTGTTGTTACTTTATATGAGCTTATGCCCTCCCCTGGCACAAAATCATCCCGTGTTATTAGTTTGTCAGAAGATATTGCACGAACTTTATGTGCCGTATCTGTTCGTATCGCCGTTATTCCAGGTAAAAATGCCATTGGTATTGAAATTCCCAATGATAAACGACAAACGGTTTATATGCGTGAACTTTTAGTGACGCCTGTTTACGAAAATAATGCATCCAAATTACCCATGATTTTAGGAAAAGATATTGGGGGTGGCCCCATTGTTGTGGATCTTGCCCGTATGCCGCATTTGTTGATGGCTGGGACGACAGGCTCTGGTAAATCAGTTGCTATTAACACCATGATTTTATCTCTTTTATTTAAGCATTCCCCCGAACAATGCCGATTGATCATGGTTGATCCCAAAATGTTGGAACTTTCCGTTTATGATGGTATTCCACATCTTTTGGCGCCTGTTGTAACGGATTCTAAAAAAGCAATCGTCGCCTTACGTTGGGCCGTTCGTGAGATGGAAAATCGTTATAAAGCGATGTCTAAATTGGGTGTGCGTAATATTGAAGGCTATAATGTTCGTTTAAATGAAGCCCTTAAAAATGGCGAGAACTTAAAACGTCGTGTTCAAACGGGTTATGATGAAGAATCAGGTGATCCGATGTTTGAGGATCAAGAATTAGCCTCAAAACCTTTCCCTTATATTGTTGTAATCGTTGACGAACTCGCCGATTTAATGATGGTTGCTGGGAAAGATATTGAAGCGGCTATCCAACGATTAGCCCAAATGGCGCGTGCTGCGGGTATTCATCTTATTGTTGCAACACAACGACCATCAGTTGATGTTATTACTGGTACAATTAAAGCCAACTTCCCGACGCGTATTAGTTTCCAAGTTACATCCAAAATTGATTCGCGTACGATTTTAGGTGAAGGTGGCGCTGAAAGTTTGTTAGGTCAAGGTGATATGCTTTATATGGCAGGTGGTGGCCGCATCATTCGTGTTCATGGACCTTTCGTTAAAGATGAAGACGTTGAACATATTGTCCAACATTTAAAATCGCAAGGCGAGCCCTCTTATCTTGAAGAAGTCACCAAAGAAGATGAAAATTCTGGTTCTTATGGTGATGAAGGGGGATTTGACGATCCTAAAGATGATTTATATGCGCAAGCCGTTCAAGTTGTGCTTAAAAACAAAAAAGCATCAACAAGTTTCGTTCAACGTCAGCTACAATTAGGCTATAACAGGGCAGCAACTTTGATTGAGCGTATGGAGAATGAAGGTGTGATAAGCGCCCCTAATCATGCTGGGAAACGTGAGATTTTAATTGAGAATCGTGAATAAATATATTAACTCAAATAGAAAAGCCTAGACATTCCATAAAACATTTCATAAAGTTTATAAAATTAGCAAAAGGTAAGATCATGTCCAACGCAGCACTCAAGATTCAAAACGATCCACTTCACGCACAAATGGCCAATGCCATTCGTTTTTTAGCAATAGATGCTGTGGAAAAAGCACAATCAGGTCACCCTGGCATGCCTATGGGGCTTGCAGATGTAGCAACTGTTCTTTACCGTCATTTCTTAAAATTTATGCCAGAAGATCCAGAATGGGCTGATCGTGATCGTGTTATTCTTTCAAATGGTCATGGGTCTATGCTTTTATATGCGTTGCTCCATTTAACCGGTTATGAAGATATGACGATCGATGAAATTAAAAATTTCCGTCAGCTTGATAGTTTAACCCCAGGTCATCCTGAATATGGTCACACACCAGGCGTTGAAACAACGACAGGACCTTTAGGTCAAGGACTTGCCAATGCCGTTGGTATGGCCATTGCTGAAGCGCATTTATCAGCAAAATTTAGCAAAGATTTTGTTGATCATTATACATATGTCTTTTTAGGCGATGGTTGTTTGATGGAAGGCATAAGCCATGAAGCATGTTCATTGGCAGGTCATTTAAAACTGAATAAATTGATTGCCTTATTTGATGACAATCAAATTTCGATTGATGGTCCAACATCGCTTTCAACATCAGATCAAACATTAAAACGTTTTGAATCCTATAATTGGGCTGTGATGTCGATCGATGGTCACGATCCTGTCCAAATTTATGATGCGATAAGCAAGGCACGTCAAAGTGATCGTCCTGTTCTTATTGCGTGCAAAACAAAAATTGCCTTTGGTGCTGTGACAAAAGAAGGCAAATCAGAATCGCATGGTGCGCCTTTAGGTGAAGCTGAAATCAAAGCGACACGTGAAAAACTTGGTTGGTCCCATAAACCTTTTGTTATTCCGGATCAAATCTTGGATGAATGGCGCGCGATACCTGAACGCAATGCGGAAGCTTTTACAAAATGGATCGAACGCATCGAAAAGATTGAAGGATCTAAAAAAGATGAAATGTTCAGCCATGATTATGAAAATCTGTTCGAAGATCTAGAAGAAAAATTTAAAACACTTAAAAAAGATTTTTCGAAAAACCCACGCAATCAAGCAACACGCCAAAGCTCTGGTGATGTTATTGATTATTTAACAGATTTTATCCCTGGCTTTATCGGTGGTTCGGCTGATCTTACAGGATCAAATAACACGCATTCGAAAAAACAGAACATTCTAAATGCTCAAAATTATGCTGGTACTTATTTGCATTATGGTGTCAGAGAACATGCGATGGCAGCTATTATGAATGGTATGGCCCTTCATAAAGGTATTATTCCTTATGGCGGCACTTTCTTATGTTTCACAGATTATTGCAAACCCGCGATCAGACTTTCAGCTTTAATGGGTACGCGCGTTATTTATGTAATGACGCATGATTCTATAGGCCTTGGTGAAGATGGACCAACACATCAGCCGATTGAACATTTAGCAGGCTTACGCGCAATTCCTAATTTGTTGGTCTTCAGACCAGCTGATGCTGTTGAAGTTTTAGAATCTTGGCAAATTGCACTTGCACAAGAGGAAACACCTTCTGTTATTGTGTTGTCTCGTCAAAAATTACCGGCGCTTCGTAAAAAATACACAGATGAAAATCTGACCGCAGGTGGTGCTTATGTTCTTGAAGATATAGAAACCACCGAAGGATTAAGCATTACTTTGGTTGCCACAGGTTCGGAAGTAAGTCTTGCTTATGAAGTATGGAAAGATCTTAAAAAAGACGTTGATATTCGTCTTGTTTCAATGCCTTCCTGGGAATTATTTGAAACGCAAGATGAAGATTATAAGCAAAGCGTCTTCCCTTATGGTACGATTATTTTCACGATTGAAGCAGCATCTACAATGGGGTGGGAGCGTTTTGCGTTCAGTCCAGATACTATAATCGGTATTGATACTTTTGGTGCTTCTGCTAAAGCACAAGATTTATACGAGTGTTACGGTTTGACCGTTCCAGCAATAATCGAACGTATCAATGACGTAATCGAAGAAATAACATTAGGAATGACAGATGAGATTAGCGATTAATGGATTCGGCCGTATAGGACGACTTTTATTACGCGCCATTCAAGAATATAATCTTAACGACTTAACAATCGTTGCGATTAATTCAACAAGCAATCCAAGCGTTTGCGCTCATCTTTTTAAATGGGATTCAGTTCACGGGCCTTATAGGGGCCCAGTGGATGTTAGTGATACAGGGTTCGATTTAGGGCAAGGCGAAATCAAAGTTTTTGCAGAGCGTGATCCATCTACTTTGCCTTGGAAAGAACTAGAAATCGATCTTGTGCTTGAGTGCACTGGTGATTTTGTATCCCGTGATGCAGTGCTTAAACATATTGAAGCGGGTGCCAAAAAAGTATTGATTTCGTCGCCTGCTAAAGATCCTGACATTACGATTGTTTATGGCGTTAATCACCAAGATTTAAAACCGGAACATCGTATTATTTCAAGTGCTTCCTGCACCACCAATTGCTTAGCGCCTGTCGCCTCTGTTTTACACAAAGCTGTGGGTATTGAGCGCGGTTTCATGACAACGATTCACGCTTATACGGGCGATCAACGTTTAGTTGATGGAACGCATAAAGATTTAAGACGCGCACGATCAGCGGCCCTTTCAATGGTGCCAACCTCAACGGGTGCAGCAAAAGCTGTTTCGCTTGTGTTGCCAGAACTTAAAGGCAAATTAGATGGAACAGCGATAAGGGTCCCAATTGCCAATGTATCTATTGTTGATTTTTGTTTTGACACAAGCAAAAGCACGAGCATTGAACATTTAAATAATGCTTTTATCGAAGCAAGTCAAAATAATCTTAAGGGCGTTTTAGACGTTAATCATCTGCCGCTTGTATCCACAGATTTTAATCATAATCCCCATAGTGCTATTGTTGATTTACTTGAAACAAAAGTCATGGATGGCAAATTTTGTCGTGTTCTTGCTTGGTATGATAATGAATGGGGCTTTTCAATGAGGATGTTAGATACAGCGCATTTATTGTTTTAGTAAATTGACTTCACTTAACTGATTCGTTATTCTTCCGTAACTTTCATTATGGAGAATATTATGAAAAAAATACGATTATTTCTTAGTTTATGCGCAATTTTATCAATTAATTCAGCGCATTCCCAAGATACATTAATCACTAATGTTCAGACTGCTATCAATAATTTAGGGCCTAATAATCCTTTCGCATTTTATGATCTAAATCTTTCAGACAATGAAATAAAAACATTAGAAAAAATTACCATCAATTCTCCAATATTAACAGCTTATAACAATTATGGACATATTGATAAATTAGAAGTTGAAGTAAATGAATTCATTAAAAAACTAAGTCAAGAAAATGAAATAATTGCAAAAGAAGTTTCTCAACTTATTGAAAAACTTGTAAAAGAACTTATTCAAGCTTCAGGTAAAGAAACAGCTTGGGTTGCTTTGCGCCCCTCAATTCCAAATTCAGATTTTGATTTGCCTCGTTGGCACCATGATGGCTATTTTTATAAGCCTTATGACATTCAACAATATAAATTTGCGCTGGTTTTAAAAGGTCCTTCGACTTTATTTTGTAAATTGTCCCCTGATGAAAAAAAAGCATTTGATATTTTGAAAAAGAAAGAAATTCAAAAAATTGTTCAGGATGAAAGTGGAAAAATTATAAAATTTGAGGAAGATATTTCTAATCGACAAGCCTTAGCAACGATGATAAGTGACTTCCAAGCACCTATCACAATTGCTAAGCCGTATCAGGGGGCTGTTTTTGTTGTTGGTGGAAACAAAGCTGCTATTCATTCAGAACCGCCAATCTCAACAAATAGACTTTTTTTATCAATATTACCTGGAAGTAAATCTCAAATTGATGAATTTAGGCTAGGACCAGAAGAATTTGAAGCATCGATGAAAGCTAAAAATGAATGAGGCATTTTCAATGCGTATTCTGGACATAGCACGATTAATGTTTTAGTAAGTTGACTTACTCACATAATCTCACACGATCTCACATAGGAATTATGTGCGTATTTTCTTGTCTGAGTTTACAAAAATACCGATTTATTTCAAAATAGATAAAAAACTTCTTGACCCTCTTCTTACGTCATACCTCATCTTAATTTTAAGGAGATAAAAGATGGCTGAATGGTATATCAAGGAACTAAGCAAATTAACGAATGTCACCGTGCGTACATTGCATCATTATGACAAAATTAATTTGCTTAAACCTTCATTGAGACGACCGAACGGCTATCGTTTATACACTGAAAAAGATTTAGTGAAATTGCAACAGATTTTAGCGTTAAAATTTTTTGGTTTTGAGCTTTCGCAAATTCAAACTTTGCTTAAACAACAGATTGATATGGAAACACATTTTCATGCGCAATCAAGGTTGTTACAAGAAAAAGCAGATGCATTGGTGGAGGCAAAAAAGACCCTTGAATTAGCGCTGGATGAATACAAATCACAAAAATCTTTTCCATGGAAAAAAATTATAGATTTAATAGAGGTTTATCAAATGACACAACAATTAGAACATGCATGGGTTAAAGAGATCTTCAATAGTGAAGAACTTAAACAATTTGCAAATTTTGAAAAAGAATTACCAACCCGTTTTACACTTGAAGAGAAAAAGAATTTTGAAGAAACTTGGGCACATTTAGTCTCTGAATTTCAAAAAAATCTTAAAACGGATCCTACAAGTGAAATAGGTATTGCGCTTGCCAAAAAATGCATGGACCATGTTAATCTGTTATACGGCAAAAAATATGCTCATTTACGGACTAAAATCTTTGAAAAAGGATGGGGTGAAGGCAAACATCTTGATGATTATGGGTTGACGCCTGAAATTGTCTCTTGGCTTGAGAAAGCTTGCGATGCGTATTATCAAAAACGTATCTACGATATTTTAAATCAGGTTGATACGAATCCAATAAAGCTTTGGAATGAATTATTGGATGACATGTATGGCGAGGACCAAGAACGACGCAATGAGCTATATGAAATAGCAAAAAAAGATACGATTATTAGTCAAAAGGCTAAGGATTGGCTGGCAAAAATTCGTCGCTAAAAATGTGAGCTTGGAACTAAAACAACAAAACCATTAGGTTTCGTCGTTGTGAGTCACGTAACAACAACTCAATTGTTTCCCTGGGCCAATGGAGAGCCCAAAGGGCTCGAATGCGGATCCAAGGTCCAGAAACACTCATGATCAGAGATCATGACATGTCGTTAAAAAAATAAAGTCATGCTCTCTCGAGCATGTATTTTAGTCTGGGCCCTGGATCTGGATTCGAAGCTTTGCTTCTCATCCGTCCAGGGAAACGAAGGAGTGGGAGCTTTAAAAGCTTCCATTTTCAAAATAAATTACAAAGAGTCCCGTATATTTACGTTGAACGTATTTTTTTTATATCAAAGACCAGACAACCATCCTTTTTGATGAAACCCATGCTGTTTTTCAAGATCTTGGATCTCTAGCTTTAATTTATTCAATTTTAAAATGTCAGTCCCAAGCGTTTTCCCAGCTTCACGACATTTCTCAAATTGAATGGGGGAAAGTTCTGCATATTTCTCCATATTGTGCCAGTTCACAATAGGATAATCTTTGGTCATGTCTTCAAAAAATCCAGTGCTAAAGACAAAGCCAACACCCACATGTTTTGATCCTGTAAATTCGGCTACCACACTTGGAACGACATCCCAATAATTAACGAAACGAAGAATATCGTATTTGCTCAGATATTTTTCCTCAATTAATTTTGATGTTCTTGTCCCTGCGAAACGAGGAGATGCAAAATTTGGATTATTAACTTTCCAAGGGAATTGACCATTTTTAGGTCCTAAATGCTCCGTTAAAACATTTGCAGCTATATCTATAGCCGCAATCGTTGACATGGCAGCACCTTTAGAATGACCTGTTGCTGTCACTTCCAATATGCGATCTTTATTAGCTGGATCATTAATATATAAACTTACCCAACGATTTAATTCACTATTAATTTGATCTTTTATTTCATTATAAGACTTAACAAAACCTTTATGGAGGCTTAATTCTTCATTTGGAATAAGTTCGCCTGGATGTTTTGTAAAGCTTAGATTACGTCCCCAATCAGCACCCGTTACAGTTCCAGGAAAGGCAAGAACAAGATGATTTTTTGATGGACTATAAAGAAGCGCCCCAGAAAATTGTGAATAATTATGTCTGTAAAACGTTTTAACGACCGTGTAATCTTTAAAATAACCATACTTAACAACAGGATATCTTTGAACAACCAAATAATATATATCCATATTATCAATGGCTTTAGCGTTACTATCAATCCGCGACGTAATAATATTTGAAACAGCATCTAATGCTTCAATTTGTTTGGCGCGCGTTGTCGCATCATTAATATCGATATTCCTTGCATAATCACCAAATCTTGCGCGAACAAGCAATTGAAAACTGGAAGGTGACATCACACCAGATTTTATTTCTTCTTTAAAATTAATATATTCATTAATTTTTTTGTAAAGAAGATCATTTTCTAATTCTACTTTTTGTTTTTCTTCATCATATAATTTTTGAATTTCGTGCTTGTCTGTTTCGCCCGTACCATAGATTTCTTTTGATAATTGTCCAATTTCTTTTATAAATTCAGCTGTTGTTGTTGCATAAAATGAATTTTTATTTTGGTCATTTATAATATAATCGCCATTGGGATCAATTTTTTTAAGCTCATGTATTTTCGCTTCAATTGATGCATATTCTTTAAGTTTAGCTGCATAAATTGCTTTTGCGTCTTCAATGTCAGCTGTATCGCTTTTTTGAAAAATGGGTGTGGATGTTTCAATTGCTGTTTCAGCGCTCGCGAAAGTATAGCTTTGGTTTAAGCAAAGGAGTAACCCAAATAAACCTAAAGATATTAAAGACTTATTTCTAAACATTTTGTTCCCTTTTAAGAATAGGTCCAAATACAACGTAACCCACATATAGTTAGTTTTTTATTAAAGGTCAACAATCATTAATAAAAATTGTAATGGATTGTTACTGTTTTGAAAATTGTGTGGTTTCTGAAGGATAAATTAATAGCATTTTAGGATGCTTTCGTATAGTAAACGCATTAAGTTGATTTGTCATTGTCAAAAATATATGACCCTATTCTTATGATTGTAGCCCCTTCATTCAGTGCAATTTTATAATCATGGCTCATTCCCATGCTGAGCTCTTTTAATCCATACATATCTACTAATAATTTCAACCGTCTAAAATAAGGTGTCGGATCTTCATCTTGGGGTGGTATCAACATCAATCCTTTGATATTTAGCTTTAAGTTTTCGATTGTTTCTATCAAAAATTTTTCTAAATCCTCTTCAAAAACACCACCTTTTTGTGCTTCTTTTGCTAAATTCATCTGAATAAAATAGTCTTTTTGAATATTAAATTTTTTTTCTATATCAGAAAATTTTGTAGCAACATCTAATCGATCTAATGAATGCACATTAATACAATATGTTAAAATATCTTCAATTTTGTTTGTTTGAATACGCCCTATAAAATGAATAGATTTATTTTTTAAATGGTTAAATTTATTTTTTATTTCTTGAATTTTGTTTTCTCCAAACGCATTAATTCCATTATTTATTAAAAAATTGATCGTTTCTACATTTTGTCCTTTTGTTACAATTAAAAGACGTGCATCAGGGTAATTTTTAAGAAAATTATCTAATATTTTGATTTTGTTTAATATTTTTTCATTTTTATACATATTGCTTTTCAACCTAAGGGGATTTCATTTTTGTTGCGATTACAACACATTATTGGGTAATTCATGCTTACAAATATCGATAGCGATTGCATCCCGAAATGCACACAACGATAATCGGGCTTGTTAATAATAACATCAAAGATTACCCTATTAGAAGACTTGGAGTTTAGAATGTTTACAAAATTGGTAGCGTCTTCGACGCTTGCTATGGCGCTGACTTTTGGCTTTGCCCAAAATGTAGATGCTAATATAGCTAAAGTTGATCCAACAATGAAAGTCACAACCGGCGGTTTTTTTAAATTTATTGGTGGGATGGTTCATAATCATCACGAACATAAAGATAAAGATTTGATTTCAAAGTATGATGCAGATAATAATCTTGTCAAAAATATTCCTTATAAAAGACGTAAGGGTGATTTTTTTATGGATGCTGAAGTGATCATCAAAGCTGATGCGATCACAAAAGATAATATTAAATATGGTGCTGAAGTACAGCTTGAAGCTAATCCAGGCAATTCACAAAAAATTGACAGACCAATTGCTATTAAAGGCATTCCAGGTCAAAAAGATTATTCTGGTGTTATTATAGGATCGCCTGATAATCCAGGTAAAGCGCATCTTATCAATGCTGATAAAGTCTATATGTATGTTTCAAAAGATGATGTTGGTCGCATTGAAGCTGGTTCTAATGATGGCGTTGCTAACGAACTTTTTTATTACGCACCAGCTTCTTTTGGTACTGGTGGATTTGATGGGCTTTATCAAGATTTCTTAGGTTCAGAAGTTGTTGATACAGCATACATCCCAAAAGGATCATTTAGATCACTTAAAGTTTCTTATTTAACGCCACGTTATGAAGGTTTTCAAGCAGGTGTTTCCTTTACACCAACAAATGCTCGCCGTGGACGCCTTATTAAAAGAAATCGTGTAGCCTTGACTGATCCAGGATTTTCAAAATTAAGTGATGAAAATTTTGAAAATATCGTTGAATATGGTCTAAATTATATCAATACCTTTGATGGCGTTGGTCTTTTCTTATCGGCAACTGGTGCTCAAGGAAAAGCACTTAAGTTTCCTGGTAGAAAATATAATGATTTAAATTCATATGGTTTTGGTGCTCAATTAGTTTATGCTGGCTATACCCTTGGTGGTAGCTGGGTGAATAATAACCGTTCAGGTTATTTCAAAGGTACACATAAAATTGCACGTCTTTCTAATGGTAAAGAACGTGGTTGGAGCATTGGACTTCAATATGAAGCAGGTCCTGTTATTATTGGTACCAATTATGCCAATATGCGTACAGCAGATGACACAACTATCTGCGGTAAAAACAAAGCAAGTGTTGTTTCAGGTGGTGCTACGTACAAGGTCGCAAGCGGTTTAAGTGTTTTCACTGAAGCAACTGGCACACATCGTAAATTAAAACGTAGCCATGAACGTCGTGATCGCGATCACCGTTCTGTTGTGCTTATCGGTTCAAAAATCGATTGGTAGACAATACTTTCCTTTTTTGCTAGAATTAGGGCGGTTTTTACCGCCCTTTTTTTATGTTCAGTATTAATGGAAATATTCATGAAATTACGCATTCTAGGTCTGTTACTCACACTCTCGGCTTGTACAAATCCAAAAATTGAAAATACGTATCCATCCTCACATAAAGATTTATATCGTTTTGGTAGTATTTTAGGAAGCCAAGGAATAAAAATTGGTGGCATAAACGATGATAAGAAAATTGATGAAAATGCTATTAAAGTAAATCGTTATTTATGGCATGCTTCTTTAGATGTACTTTCTTCTATTCTTCCTATTACATCTGCTGATCCTTATGCGGGCGCAATTATCACGGATTGGCATACTTTAGTTGAAAATCCAAATGAAATGTTTAAAATTGTTGTAACAATTGATTCAAAAGAATTGAGAGCTGACGCTTTATCCCTTAAGATATATAAAAAAGTGAAAAACCTAATGGATAAATGGCAAAATTCAAATGTATCAAAAGATACGATAGCATATTTTGAAAATGCAATTTTATCTAGAGCAAGCGAATTACGCCAAAAAGATAAGAAATAAAAATTGAGGTTGAAGATGTCACGGTATAATTTTCGAGAAATAGAAACAAAATGGCAGGCTTATTGGCGTGATCAAAAGATATTTCAGACAAAACGTGATCCATCCAAACCCAAATATTTTGTGCTTGAAATGTTTCCTTATCCTTCTGGCCGTATTCATATCGGGCATGTTCGAAATTATACTTTAGGCGATGTCATTGCGCGCTTTAAAAAAGCACAAGGATTCAATGTATTACATCCCATGGGGTGGGATTCTTTTGGATTGCCCGCAGAAAACGCGGCTATGGAAAAAAAGATTCACCCAAAAGAATGGACGCTTAAAAACATAGAAGCGATGAAAGTTCAGTTAAATACGATTGGGCTTTCATATGATTGGGATTATGAAATTGCAACTTGTTCGCCTGATTATTATAAACATCAGCAACGTTTGTTTTTAGATTTTTATGAAAACGGTCTTATTTATCAAAAAGAAAGTTGGGTTAATTGGGATCCAATTGAAAATACCGTTCTTGCTAATGAGCAAGTTATCGATGGTAAAGGGTGGCGTTCTGGCGCTCAAGTAGAAAGACGTTTGTTAAAACAGTGGTTTATGAAAATTACTGATTTTTCTGAAGAATTGTTGAATGATATTGATGATTTGGAAGATTGGCCCGAACGCGTTCGTATCATGCAACGTAATTGGATTGGTAAGTCACTTGGCGCTAAAATCGCTTTTAAAGTGATAGGTACATCTCGCGAAACAATTGATGTTTATACGACAAGACCTGATACTTTATATGGTGCTTCTTTTTGTGCGATTGCGCCTGATCATCCTTTTGCCGTTAAAATTGCAGAATCTGATGGGTCTTTACGAGAATTTCAACGTGAATGTCGCCAAATTAAAACGTCAGAACGCGATATTGATACGCTTGATAAAGTTGGATATGATACAGGTTATAAATTACGTCACCCTTTCATACCTCATTTAGAAATACCTTTATATGTCGTTAATTATGTATTAATGGATTATGGTTTGGGTGCCATTTATGGTTGTCCTGCACATGATCAACGAGATTTTGAATTTGCGAAAAAATATAATCTTCCTATTTTACCCGTTCTTGCACCACTTGATGGTAAATCTCATGATTATACAAAAGATCCTTATTTAGGCGATGGTACGCTTATTAATTCAGATTTTTTAAATAATATGAATGTTGAAGATGCCAAACAAGCTACAATCTTACGTTTAGAAGAATTGCGAGAAGGCAATTCTATGACAGTCTATCGTTTACGTGATTGGGGTATATCACGTCAACGTTATTGGGGATGTCCCATTCCCATCATTCATTGCGATCAATGTGGTGTTCAACCTGCGCCTATTTCAGATTTACCTATTGAATTGCCTGATGATGTAGATTTTTCAATTCCTGGAAATCCCCTTGATCGTCATCCAAGTTTCAAAAAAGTGAATTGTCCTAAATGTGGACGTCACGCTAAACGTGAAACAGATACATTGGATACCTTTTTTGACTCGTCTTGGTATTTCGCGCGTTTTTGTTCACCGACATTAAAAGATCAACCTTTTAACAAGCAAGATGTTAATTATTGGCTTCCTGTTGACCAATATATTGGTGGTATTGAACATGCTATTTTGCACCTTTTATATGCACGTTTTTTTACAAAAGCATTGAAAAAATGTGGAAAAATAGACATTTCTGAACCCTTCAAAGCACTTATGACGCAAGGTATGGTTTGCCATGAGACGTATAAAGACACGCATGGTAATTGGTTGACGCCTCAAGAAATTACAAAAAAAGATGATGGGTCAATTATTAAAATTTCAGACGGATCTAATGTTATTGTTGGTCGTACTGAAAAAATGAGTAAATCTAAGAAAAATGTTGTCGATACAGATGACATGATTATGACTTATGGCGCAGATGCGACGCGTCTATTTATGCTTTCTGATAGTCCGCCCGAAAAAGATTTGGAATGGACATCAAGTGGTATTGATGGATCTTGGCGTTATATCAATCGATTATGGTTGCTTATAGAAAACCTTGAATCTTTTCTCGGTGATGGACAATTTGCAATGCCAAATTCTTTCAGTGATCATGCGCTTTCATTAAGGCGTATGACGCATAAAACAATTCAGTCTGTAACAAATGACATTGAAAAGTTTAAGTTTAATAGAGTTGTGGCACAAATTCGTGAGTTTACGAACTTTTTAGAATCATATAATCTTAGTCAGCTTATAGATGTAAAATGGTCTGTTAAAGAAGCGCTTGATGTCTTGATTCTTATGTTGAATCCACTTATGCCTCATTTAGCAGAAGAATTGTGGGTGCGTATTAATCCAGAATCAAAATGTCATGACACATCATGGCCAAAATTTGATGCGACGCTTGTGATTGATGATGAGCTGCCTATCGCAATTCAAGTGAATGGTAAATTACGTGGCTCAATTATTATAAAACGTGATGATTTGGAAGAGGATGTTAAAAAAAGAGCATTAAATCATGACAATGTTCTTAAAACCATCGGTGATGCGAAAATCAAAAAAGTAATTTATGTTTCAGGACGGATTGTTAATGTACTTATTTAAAAAAATTGGATATCTAAGTTTATTGGTATTATTTGCTGCTTGTACTGTCAGGCCATTATATTACCAAAATTCACTAGAATCAGAAAACTCAAAATCTTTTATTCAAGTTTCTGCAATTACGAAGCGTTTAGGTCAAGAATTACGTAATATGTTGACAGAGAGACTCCATTTTATTCGCAGCATTGAAAATCCTATTTCCGTAAATATTTCATTAACCACTGAAACGACAGAAATTGGACGTAATCCAGATTTATCTGCATCAGTAAAACGTGTTACAGTGACTGCGAAAACAACAATTTCTAATAAAAAGGGATTTTCAAAAACAATAACAACTGAAAAATCAGACATTGTAACAATTCCATTTTCGATTTATGCGTCAATCGTTAATGAAGAAGATATTAAACGTAAGATATTGCGTGAAATTGCTAATGATATTATTCAACGAATTACAGCTTTACAAAAAGATCTTCAATGAAGGGTAATATTTTACAATTCGAAAATTATTTAAAAAATACTAAGATATTACCGAATGCTATATTTTCCTACGGAAGTGATAAATCGCAGCTTGATCATATAGTTCAATGCACAAAGAGTTTTTTGGAATTACACATTGAAAAAATTTCAACAATTTCAGTAGATTTAAAATCATCTAAAACACCGTTAGAATCTATTGAAAAAACGATATCTAAAGCTCAAAATTTTTTCTGTAAAAGTACTTTTATGCATTGTTCTAATTTGCCAGAAAAATATATTTTACCTTTTATTGAGTTTTTAAAAACGAAAGAATCAATTTATTGTTACATTGATTTATCGCATATTCCTTTATTATATAAAAGTCTTTCAAAATATGATGTGCATAATACATTTTATTTTGTTTCTGCTTATTCTTTTAAATTTGCTGAAAAAAAAAATTATATAGACCAATTTTTTAAAACGTCTTCTATTCAGCTTTCACCACATCATGCGCAGCTTTTGTCAGATCTCTTAGAAGATGATTTTCAACTGATGAATCATCAATTAAGGTCAATTGAGCTTTATGTTTATGATGCAAAGTTAGTAACAGATGATGATATAGAAAAATTTACAGAAAATGCTGGTTTTAAACATATTGATAACTTATTTTTAGATTTGCTTCTTAAAAAAAAACATGCACTTTCCAAATTATTGGATTATGTGCAAACGCAGCTTGTTGATCCTCATTTTATAGCACGGTCCTTTTTAAAATATGTGAAGAAAATTTATTATCTATCAACGACTAACATAGATACGTTGCCTATGAATTTTGAAGGAATCTCTCCTTATGTCATCAAATTAATTGCGCCTTCCCTTCCGACGTTAAAATCTTTTTATCCAGTAAAAATTTTAAGCAATTTGCTTTTCAAAATAAATAGACTTGAAGAAGAATTACGAGAGACAAAAAAAGATCCCTTGCAAACGCTGAATCAATTTTTTATTGAGTTTTATACCCTTTAGTCAGACGCGTAATGATGTCATCCAATTCAAGCAAATTATTATAATTAAGGGTTACGCTTCCTTGGTTCCCATTCGAAAGGATTTTAACATCTAAACCTAATGCACGTTTAAGGCTTTCTTCCAAGACAACAACATCTGGATTTGTCGTCAATTGATTAATATTTTGTTTCTTTCGTGGAGGGGTAGGTGATTTTTCTTGGGATGCATCCTGAGCCATTTTTTCAACATCACGAACGGATAATTTTTGATCTATAATAGCATTTAAAGCGGTTTGGGGATCATCGAAGCGCAAAAGCGCACGTGCGTGTCCGGAGCTTATTTCGCCGTTTCTTAATTTTTCTTTAATATCATCAGGCAATTGTAGCAATCTTAATGTATTTGCTATATGAGAGCGACTTTTATGAAGCGTTTCAGCTAATTGTTCTTGAGAATACGAAAATTCTTTAAGCAAACGTTCATAACCTTCGGCTTCTTCAAGTGGATTTAAATTTTGACGTATAAGATTTTCAATAAGGCCTACTTCTAAAACTTCAGCATCTTTAAAATCTTTAATAATAACGGGTATTTCTTTAAGACCTGCTTCAATTGCTGCACGCCAACGTCTCTCACCTGCAATAATTTCATATTGATTATTTTGACCTGGATTGCGTCTTACCAAAATAGGTTGTAATACGCCTTTTGATAGGATTGATTCTTTAAGTTCATTGAGTTCAGTTTCTGCAAAATGTTTGCGTGGTTGAAATTGACCCTTTTGAAGATGTTGGATATTGATAAATCTGATGGACTGAACCTTATCCAATTCCTTATAATCACTTGCCTGATCACCAAAAAGTGCAGATAATCCTTTGCCAAGTTGTTTTCTTTTAGAATTATTTTCCATTAATGCACCATTATCTTTTCACGTTTAATCAGTTCTTTAGCAAGATGAATATAAGCCTGCGATCCAGCGCATTTATAATCATAAATAATGGCTGGTTTGCCGTGTGAAGGGGCTTCTGAAATTTTAACATTACGAGGAATCACTGTTTGGTAAACTTTATCACCAAAAAATGAACGCACGTCATGTGCCACTAAATCTGATAAATTATTGCGTTTATCGTACATCGTTAGCACAATCCCCTGTAAATCAAGATCAGGGTTGAAATTAGTACGAATACGCTGAATAGTGCGCATCAGATGACTTAATCCTTCAAGTGCGTAAAATTCACATTGTAAAGGCACCAATATACTATCGGATGCAGAAAAAGCGTTAATATTTAATAGTCCTAAAGCGGGTGGACAATCTATTAATACAAAATCATAATCAATTAAATTATCACGTAAATTCTTGCGTAATTTAAATTCGCGTTTGTCATGATCAATAAGTTCTAATTCGGCGCCCGAGAGATGTTCATTCGAAGGAATAACATAAAGGTTTGGAATCTCTGTCTTAACAACACATTGCTCAATGGGCATATCCTGAATCATCAATTCATAGGTGCCATAATGACGCTGGTTGGTGCTAATACCAAGTCCGGTACTTGCATTTCCTTGTGGATCCAAATCAATGAGAAGTGTTTTTTTATTAATTGTTGATAAAGCCGTTGCTAAATTAATGCTTGTTGTTGTTTTACCCACCCCACCTTTTTGGTTTGCGATAGCAATAATTTTAGGTATTTTAAGCATTTTTGGCATTTTAATTATTTTTCTTTGTTTCAATTTTTGAAATGATCACTATTTGACCAAAATTGGGGTTAGGATTTTCGATTAGTTGAAACTCAAAAATATGTTTTTGTTGAGCTTCCTTTATTTCATCTGCTATTTTCGTGCCTTTTAGCAAACAGACTTTGCCTTCTTCTTTTAAAAGCTTTTTGGCGAGTGGCAAAATATCGATTAAAGAAGCAAAAGCGCGCGCCGTAACCCAATCGTACTGAATATCCAGATGTTTTTCAATACGATCTTCAATGATTTTTGTATTTAAATTAAGTTGCCCCTTAATATGTCGTAAAAAAGCCGTTTTTTTTAAATCTGACTCAATCAATGTAACATTATTGTAATTGTTGAGACTGAATAATAATCCTGGTAATCCTGCTCCTGAACCTAAATCAACGATTGATTCATTTTTATTTTGAATGATTTCTTGTAAACGCCAACAATCTTCAATATGTCTTTCCCAAACAATTGATTCAGTACTTTTACCGATTAAATTAATTTTTTGGTTCCATTTAAGGAGTATTTCGACATATTGCTCTATTTTGTTTTTTGTTTCACGTGAAACATTTTTCAGATTGTTCATATTATTTCTTTTTGATGTAGCGATATAATGACGTTAAGGCAGAAGGTGTAATGCCAGGAATACGAGAAGCCGCAGCAAGATTTGGCGGACAAATTTGTTTGAGCTTCATCTGCTCTTCTTTAGAAAGGGTACCCAAAGAAGTATAATCAATATTCTCAGGAATGATAAGTGATTCTTCACGTGTAACACGTTCAATATCTTCTTTTTGACGCTGAATATAAAAATGATACTTTTCTTCAATATCAATTTGTTCTAACAATACATTGTCATGTTTTTTCAAATCAGGAAACTTATCAGATAAGAATGGTAATGTAATATCATTATTGCGTAATAATTCTTGCAAGGATCTAACCTTGCCATCTTGCGCAATAACAAAACCCATTTTTAACAATTCAGTTGAAGATGTTTTAATAGAATCTAAATAAGTACGCATTTTATTAAGTTCATTCATTTTGATATTAAAATGATTGACGCGTTCAGAAGATATGAAACTATGTTTTATACCATAAGGCGTTAAACGTTGATCAGCATTGTCTGATCGTAAAACAAGTCGGTGTTCAGCACGCGATGTAAACATGCGATAAGGTTCAAGTGTTCCTTTAGTAACCAAATCATCTATCATCACACCAATATATGATTCTGTTCGTGACAATGTAAAAGGTTCAGCATTATTACATAAAAAAGCTGCATTTAATCCCGCAATCAATCCTTGAGCACCTGCTTCTTCGTACCCTGTCGTTCCATTTATTTGACCGGCAAGAAACAGGCCTTTAACTTTTTTAGTTTCAAGATTGTGTTTAAGTTCACGCGGATCGATATAATCATATTCAATGGCATAACCATATTGTTGAATAATAGCATTTTCAAGACCAACAAGGGATTTAATAAAAGTATCTTGAATAGGTTCTGACATAGACGTTGAAATACCATTTGGGTATACAAGATCTGAATCAAGTCCTTCAGGTTCCAGAAAAATATGATGTACTTCTTTGTCTGGAAACTTAACAATTTTATCTTCGATTGATGGACAATAACGTGGTCCTATCGATTGAATCTGGCCAGAATACATAGAAGATTCTTGTAAATTATTGGCGATAATGTCATGCGCATTCTTGTTTGTATACGTAAGCGCACATGCGATTTGTGGTGTTGTAATTTCTTTGGTCAAATAAGAAAAAGGTGGTGGTGGATTATCCCCTTTTTGTTCTTCAAGAATTGACCAATTAATAGATGATTTTAAAAGGCGTGGCGGCGTCCCCGTCTTAAGACGACCTAAATTAAAATTGAACTTTTCAAATGAAGCTGATAAAAAATTGGCAGGATTTTCATTAATACGACCAGCAGGATATGTGTTTTTACCGCGATGAATGATCCCGCGCAAAAATGTGCCTGTTGTAATAATTGATGCGCCACATTTCACAAGACCATTTAAATTTAAGGTAACACTTGTTAATCTGTTTTCTGCGTTACTATCAAATCCAATAACCTCATCTTCAATAATGTCAAGATGATCATATTGTGCTAATAAATCTTTTACAGCCAATGCATATAATTTTCGATCAGCTTGTGCGCGTATACCACGAACAGCAGGTCCTTTTGATTGATTAAGTACACGAAACTGAATGCCCCCTTTGTCTGCTGCAAGACCCATTAAACCGCCGAGTGCATCTATTTCACGGACTAAATGGCCCTTCCCCAATCCGCCAATGGCAGGATTACAAGACATAGCACCGATTGTTTCATATGAATGTGAAACAAGTAGAGTTTTAGCGCCTAATCGTGCTGATGCTGATGCTGCCTCAGTCCCTGCATGACCACCACCAACAACCACGACATCGTAATTTTGTGTAATTTTTTGGATAAGCATATTAATCCTATTAACTCTTTTGTTTCACGTGAAACATTATTTTCCTATACAGAAGGAAGAAAAAATCTTCCCTAAAATTTCTTCAATATCAACTTTACCTGTTAAACGCCCTAAATCAATTAACGCATGACGTAAACTTTCAGCTTTTAATTCGATTGATTTTAGTTGATCAAATTGTTGCATTGATTGCAATGATTTTTGAAGCAAATCAAATTGTCGTTGATGTGACAATATAAGGCTTGAAGATAATGAAAAATGAGTTGCAATATGATTTTTTAAAGCTGCTAAAAAATGATCAATGCCATGATTTTGTTTCAAAGATATGGGGATTACCCATGCCGGGATATCTTGATGTCTTTCACACAAATCAGCTTTATTTAAAACATATAAAGTTGAATCCAAAGGTTTATCAGGCAGTTCATATTTAGGAAATGATTGAAGATGAATAATGAAATCAGCATTTTCTTTCCAAAAAAGTGATTTTTTAATACCTTCTTGTTCAATTAAATCAGTTGTTTCACAAAGACCCGCCGTATCCACCAAAGTGACAGGAAAACCATCAATATCAAGATGGACTTCAATTGCATCGCGTGTTGTACCAGGAATAGAGGAAACAATTGCCATATCACGTTTTGCTAATTTATTAATAAGCGTTGACTTACCAACATTGGGTTCACCAATAATTGCAATGGTAATACCATCCCTAATTTTTTCACCGATTTTATAGGTAGATAAAAATCCTGTTATTTCTTGACGTAATATATCAAGATTTTTCTCAAACATTTTTATATTTGAATCTGGAATTTCACCATCAACAAAATCTATATCAGCTTCAATTAAAGCGAGAATTTCGATAAGCTTTTCACGCCACGACGTAAATAAATGTCCCTGCTCTCCAGACATTTGTCGCAATGCAAGTTTACGCTGATGTTCTGTTTCAGCTTGCAATAAGAATGACAAACCATCTATTTCAGCGAGATCTAATTTGTCATTATAAAAAGCACGTCTTGTAAATTCACCAGGTTCTGCAATACGGGTTTTAGGAAAAGAGGATAAATAAGCACTCATTTTTTTAATAATGGCAGGCGATCCATGGAGCTGAAGTTCCAAAGATTCTTCTCCCGTAAAACTGAAAGGTGCTTTAAAATAAAGAACTAAAGCTTGATCGAGGATATCCTCTTGATCATAAAGTTTTAAAAATTGAGCGTGACGATGCAAGATTTTAAAATCTGGACTCATCTTTTGAATAATAGAGAGGCATTGCGGACCAGAAAGCCTAAAAACAGCAATTGCTGATCGACCAGGTGGCGTTGAAAGAGCAAAAATAGTATCTGTCATTATAAATCTATATTTTTATCAATAAGTAAGCGGTCAACTTTTTGACCATTTTTTATGTGTTTTTCAATGAGTTCGTCAACATCATTTGTATTGTTAATTGTATACCAAACACCTTCAGGATAAACAACCAAAACAGGACCTTTATCACATTCATCAAGACAACCAGCAGCATTCACACGAATACCAGAAATATTCATTTCTTTAATTTTTGTTTTCATGTAATTTCTAAGCTGCATAGAACATTTTTGCCCACATGATCCTTTTGAATTCTCTGGATCGCGCGTATTTGTACAAAAAAATAAATGGTGTGTATAGTTTGGCTGCATCATTAAAAAAACCTATATTAGATTAAGGAGTATAATAAAATTAATACAATAATTCAAGATTTAGAAATAAAAACTTTAAAAACACCTATAGATTATATTGATATATATCATCTGAAAGGAATAATCCACAACATAAAAAATGCCATTTTTGAAATAGAAATACCGGGCAATCATACTGATTTTTCAAAAGAAATTGATCTTTATTTTAAAGGAGCTTTAAAAAAATTCCATCTTAAAATAAATCCTAAAGGCAGTGTAACACAGCAAAAAATATGGGAAGGTATTTGCAATATTCCCTATGGTATAACACTCACTTATAAAGAATTAGGGCAAAAACTAGGCATTCATCCGCGCATTATTGGAATGGGATGCAGAACAAACCCAATTCCCATCATCATCCCCTGTCATCGTGTGGTAAGTACGAATTCTAAAATGGTACATTACAGTTTTAAAAAAGGTGCTGAAACAAAAAATTGGCTTATAAATCATGAACTGAATACAAAGTAATAAAAATTTATTTAAAAAAGACTTGCAAAATAAACTATACAACCTTATGTTGTTCTTTAGTGAGTCAAGAAATTCCAACTTAAATAGTATCTGGCTAAAATCATCCGACTAAATATCAATCTGGACAATCAATCATCAATATATCACGCGTCAAAATTCAATCATCATACAATCAATCACCTGTTTTAACTAAGAAGGGTTAGAAAAAAAGAGAAATGCATTTACAAGATTTGAAAAAAAAATCACCTGAAATTTTATTGTCGCTCGCTGAAGAGCTCAAAATAGAAAATCCAAGCGCCTTACGTAAACAAGATATGATGTTTGCTATTTTGAAACAAATGGCTGAAAACGGTACTGAAATTTTTGGAAGTGGCGTCGTTGAAGTGCTTCAAGACGGTTTTGGTTTTTTACGTTCCCCTGATTCTAACTACCTCCCCGGCCCTGACGATATATATGTATCGCCCGCACAAATTCGTCGCTTCAGTTTACGTACTGGCGATACAGTTGAAGGTGAAATTCGCTCACCTAAAGAAGGCGAACGTTATTTTGCATTATTAAAAGTAAATCAAATTAATTTCCAAGATCCTGAAAAAGTTAAACACCGTATTAATTTTGATAATTTAACACCTTTATATCCAGAAGATAAAATTACACTCGAATTTGAAAGCTCTGTTAATCGTGATTTAACAACACGCGTTGTTGATTTAATCGCGCCGCTTGGTAAAGGTCAACGCGCACTTATTGTGGCACCTCCCCGCACTGGTAAAACAGTGATGCTAAAAAATATTGCCCACGCCATCACTGAAAATCATCCAGAGATTTTTTTAATCGTTCTTTTAATTGATGAGCGTCCTGAAGAAGTAACTGATATGGCACGCTCTGTTAAAGGCGAAGTCATTAGCTCAACTTTTGACGAGCCTGCTTCACGTCACGTCCAAGTGGCAGAAATGGTCATCGAAAAAGCTAAAAGACTCGTTGAACATAAACGTGATGTGGTCATTCTTTTAGATTCAATCACACGTCTCGCTCGTGCTTATAATACTGTCGTGCCCTCATCTGGTAAAGTTTTGACCGGTGGTGTTGATGCCAATGCGCTTCAACGTCCTAAACGCTTTTTTGGTGCCGCACGTAATATCGAGCAAGGCGGTTCAATGACAATTATTGCGACAGCTTTGGTTGAAACAGGGTCACGAATGGACGAAGTTATCTTTGAAGAATTCAAAGGAACGGGTAATTCGGAAATTATTCTTGATCGTAAACTCGCTGATAAACGCACATTCCCTGCTATTGATATTACGCGTTCTGGAACACGTAAAGAGGAATTGTTGGTCGATAAAGCAACCCTTACCAAAATGTGGGTTTTACGTCGTATTCTGATGCCTATGGGGCCGACAGATTCAATGGAATTCTTGATTGATAAATTGAAAGATTCCAAATGTAATCAGGATTTCTTTGAAGCGATGAATAGCTAGTACAAAAAAAGGTGCATTTTATTATGCACCTTTTGAATTATTTATTGTTTTTTAATAATAAAACTGTCTTTGTTGTTCATATACATTAGCTTTGTTGAATAAAAAATAATGCTGTTTTGTTAGGTAGACCTGTCCTAAAATTAATGATATATGTGATATTTAATCAATCTTAGGGTTTTGAAATGAAAAAAACAATTCTAATTACTTTGGGCAGTTTCTTGCTTTCAACTAGTTTATTAACGGCCGACACAATGCCAGCGTCAGTTCAAAAAGGGCAATTTTCTTTTTCAGGATTTGCGGGTATGGCATTGACGAAAACAAAATCGCAATACGATATTTATACAAAAGGTAATTATACTCATTCGACTCAAACTGCTCCAGGTGTATTCCACACCACTAAGGAATCATTCTTTCAAACAAATAAACTTAGATCTAAGAACGCATCATTTAGACCATCTTTAGAAGCTGCTTATGGTGTTATGGAAAATTGGGAAATTTTAGCCAAATTTACCTATTTTAAAATTGGTGGAAAAAAACAAACTTATGATCGTATTAACCTTTTAAATGGTGCATGGATTCAACCTAAATTTGCATCACAAGACGTAAATGTGTTTGGTACGTATTTAGGAACACGATATTATTTCCAAGCGCATAATTATTTCAGACCATTTATTGGTGTTGCTGTTGGTGGATTATGGGCTAAGTACAAAAATTCTTTAAGCTTGAGCGTTGACGCTGGATTTGAAGTACCTGTATCCGAAAATGTATCTTTTATTACTAAGGTTGAAACATTCTCTGGACGCCTCAGACAGAAAATTAAAAACAAAACTACATCTTCAGGTAAAGTTGATTTTAAACAAGACTTTTCAAGAAATCGTGGGAAAATTGGTGGGTTACCACTTTCTTTAGGGATTAAAGTAAAACTTTAGTTTTGTTCTAGAGGCCTTTTTAGGCCTCTTTTTCTTTCCTTTATGTCGATAATCTTTTAAGGTGGAAATGTTTTAACCCTACTTTAAAAGATACATAATGAAATTTTTAAAAAAAATCTTCCTTATTCTTATTTTCCTAAGCATCACTAGTTTTACTATTTTTCGTATTCTTGATACCTATTTTCCGCTTAATCTAAAACGGTTTGAAGATCATTCTCTGTTGTTTGAAGATATAAATGGAAAATTAATTCATTGCCTTAAAACGAATGACGATCAATGGCGTATTCCTATTGATATTAATAAAATTGATCCAAACTATTTAAAATACCTCATCGAAAAAGAAGATAAAAATTTTTATACGCATTTTGGTGTTGATTTTAAAGCTATAGGACGTGCAATTTTTCAAAATATCACAAAAGGTAAAATCTTTTCAGGTGCATCAACTTTAACGATGCAAACGGCACGATTACTTGAACCTCGTCCAAGGACATATCTATCAAAACTTATTGAAGTTTTTAGGTCCTTTCAACTTGAATATCATTACTCAAAAAAAGAAATTCTAAAATTTTATGTGAATCTAGTACCTTTTGGCGGCAATTTAGAAGGTGTCCGTACAGCGAGTCTTGCTTATTTTAAAAAAGAACCAGATCGTTTGTTGACGTCCGAAATAGCATTGCTTATATCCATTCCACAATCCCCTACACGTTTAAGGCCCGATCGATATCCTAATCAAGCTTTACAAAAAAGAAATCAAACGCTTGATATTTTTCATCAGAAAAATTTTTTGGATGAAAAAACATATTTAGCAGCCATTCAAGATAAAATACCGTCCAAACGACATATTTTCCCTAATTTAATACCACATTTAGCGTATAGTTTGCATGATGAAACAAAAATAATTAAAACAACTTTAAATAAACAAATTCAAGAAAAGTTAATTCATCTTTTGAAAGAAACGTCTCAAAACATTCCTAAAAATGCAAATGCATGTGCCATTATCCATAATCATCAAAAAAATGAAATTGTGGCTTATGTTGGATCGACAGATTTTTTTAATAAGGATCGATTAGGCCAAAATGATTTCTGCCAAGCGATACGGTCTCCTGGATCAACGTTGAAACCACTTATTTTTGGCCTCGCCTTTGATGAGGGGCTCATTGAACCTGAAACATTATTCCATGATGAACGCAAACATTTTGGTGCTTACGCACCTCATAATTTTGATCGAGCCTATCACGGCATTATGTCAGCAAGTGAAACATTGCAATTATCACTTAATATACCCTCTGTGGAGCTTCTCAATTTATTGGGGCCCATTCGTTTTTATGCTGCTTTAAAGTCCATTGGTATTAATCCAGAATTTCAAAGCAAAGATGTTAAGCCCAATCTTTCTATGGCGTTGGGTGGTGTTGGATTAAAGCTTGTTGATCTTGTTAAAATTTTCAGTACTTTTGCAACAGAAGGTCAGGCTTTTGATATTCATTATGTGCAAAACCAAACAGCCGCAGCGCCTAAATTTTTGCTTTATCCAAGCTCAGCCATCAAGGTCAAAGAAATTTTAGAAAAAAATCCTTTTTCTTTTCTAAATAATCAAAAAATTGCCCTCAAAACAGGGACATCTTATGGATATCGTGATGCCCTCGCCCTCGCATTTAATGATCAATATACAATTGGTGTTTGGGTAGGAATGCCTAAAGAAGGGTCATTGAATGAAAAAACAGGTTTTGAATTGGCTGTGCCCATATTAAGGCAAGTCTTTGATATATTGCCCAAATCTAACAATCATTCATCAAACATGCCTGTTAATGAAATACCCAATTCTTTTAAATTGAAACCTTTTTTAAAACAACATGTACTCGTGTCTAAAAAAGAAGTAATTGCTTCAAAATTTGAAATGAGCTTTCCACAGAAAGATTCTTTATTGATGATTACGAAAGGAGACATGGTACCTATTCGTTTTAAAGGAGGTCAAAAGCCGTATCGTCTATACGTTAATAATTCATTAGAATATATTGATGTGTTTCAAAAAAAATTAACATTTTTACCTAAGGATGAAGGTTTTTACACTTTAACATTACAAGATAAAAATGGTAATTATGATTCAGTTAACATTGAAATACGCTGGAATCAGTAAAGTTTAGGAGTCCGTTTATAAAAACAGGACTCCTGTTTTGTTAAGTCATTTTAAAATTAAGTATTAAGCTTAACGAACTAATAAATCAAAAATTGGTTTTTCAAGTTTGCCAATCATTTTTCGAAACTCATTAGCATTTTGAAGATAATTGTATAATTGACCATATTTTACGTTCTTATTATAGTAATTTTTACCTTCAGGATAAGAAAGAACGTACCCTTCACCCAAACTTTTAACAGCAAGTGAAAATTTTGGGATTAGTTTTAAAATAGATTCAATAATAAATTTAGGCTCTGTACTACCTTCTCTTATTTCTTTCTTTATGGTCGAGATTTTTTGAGGGGTTATACGATTGAATAAATCAGTATAGTAATCTTGGTCATATTCAGAAATAAAAACATCTTTGTTGCTTACCCAATCAAGACCTTCGCCATTAGGAATAAAGACACGATTTATAAGCCTATCTATAACTTTTTGAGAAAAAAGAGAACCATCTCCCATTTGAGCAGCTTGGTCATTGTTAGGATGCGATACACCAGCAACATCAATCCATGAAAATTCTTTTGTTCCTTTATCATAAAAGAAATTGTGAGGATGTCCATCAGGATGCTCCAACAAGGGCATATGATTTGCTATAAGCAAACGATCAAGATTACCCATTTGTGTTCCCATAGCTTTAAACATTGTCTGTACATCATTATCGCTCATATCGTGGATATCTAACGTTCCTATGGCTTTTCCTTTAGCCAATATTTGAAGCTCGGCATAATCATTTCCGACTTTAATTAATTCTTGTCCTACAATTATTTTTGGAATAACAAGGTTATTATTTGAAGCAATTTGATTAAGGTTGTTAATGAATTTTAACTCATCAGTTTTTCCTTTTTTTGCTGCTTCAAAAGATCCTCTGGAGTTCGTAACTTTTATAACTAATTTTTGTTGAGCATCCGTTACATAGATTAGTTGCTTAGCTTCAGGGCCTCGTCCTTCTTTAATTGTAACAATGTTAGTTGCTGCACTTAATTGTCCTGATTGTTGAAATTCTTGAACAATGTTTTTAACTTTAAGTACACTCTCAGGATTCATCCTCTCAAAAGGATTTGGTATATTCGCAATATTAACGTTTTGATTTACGCGTGGAGATTGCTGGGCTGATACATTGATATTATTGTTATTTTGAGGAACAATATTATGAGCATTGTTGTTACGATTTACTTGTTCAGGCTGTATAACATCACCGTCAGCATTATAAACACGTAAACCCTTAACAATAGTACTGCCATTTACAACAACTTTGTATAAGCACTTTTCTGTAAAATGTTTATAAATGTTGCGCTCACTCGTCGGCTTTATTTGTATGTGTTGTCCTCTTAAAAGTGCATTGTTTAGTTCATCTGCTTTTTGGTAGAGTGTTGTGTTTTTGTTTGTATAATCATGATCACCACCACGAACTTTAAATAAATGACCTACAAACTTAAAATCTTTTCGTTCATTTTTTGCATTTTTAATAAAATTTTCAATAACTATTTTGTGATTTGCTTCAGTGCTATCAACAACTGGCCATTCCCAAGCAAAAGAATTAGTAGATTGACACAATAACGTCAAACCCAAAACTGTAGATAATAGTAATTTTTTAAACATTTTAAAATCCTTATTTAAGTTAAAATTAATAATAAAGTAATTATGAACTATACATTAATAAATGTCAATTTATTTACAATAATAATTATTATTTTTAATAAAAAATCCTTTTCAACACTTAAGTCAAAAAGGATTTTGATTAATATGTCTGAAGGGCTTAAATAGCCCCTCATATTTACTTGATAGTTAGTTTGATATTGGTCTTAGGATACGCAAACGAGAATTTCCTGGTTCTTTGAACCACATTTTTCTAAAGACTAAGCCATGATAATTGCCTGAACATCGCGTCATTTCAGCAATAATTACTTCGTTTGAATTATGTGGGTTCGGAAATGGATCTACAATCGTCATCACATGTCCTTCACTACCATTGGTATGGCGTTGAACAAGGATATCGCCTGCTTTACGATTCGCGTAATAGTTCACAGGTTTTAACATTTTAGCTAATTTTTTAGCAATGCCCATGTTGCAATTATCTTTGTAATAATCTCCACCAACTCTTAATTTATTACCGTTGATGTAACAATAGTCATAGCCTGCATTTTCATTGTTAAGATAGTCATAAGCGGCAGCAAAATGCCATGACATGGCGCGTTCATTTTGAATCCAATCATTATCTGGAAAAAGTTTACGCAAGACCATAATGGACAAGCCGGAACAATCTGTGAAAATATTTTCATAAACGCCAGGTGCTTGCATATTATTTGGTAAATTAGCAATTTGTTGTTTAATTTTTTTGACAACATCACCATGTTTCACATAATTATGCGCTGGGGTATAAAGAACACCATCTACACAAAGATGGGTTTGCTTAAGGATGTTTCGTGCATTTTCTTTGCTTGGTAAATTTTTATGGAACAACCCACCTATTTTAGAAAGAAGTGTACTAAATTGTTGTTTATATCCATTTTGAGAAGATTGAACAGCCGCAATGTAGAATTGTGCTTGTAAAAGTGCATGTGCGTCACCGCCTTTGGAAGATTTTAAAGCATCATCCAATTTTCCACGTAAAAGAGACGGATGATTTCTGATTAAGTTAATGGCGTCACTCATATATTCTGTTGGATATGAAAGCTGGTTACCAAAATCAAGCCCTCGCTCTTCATGCCCTTCACTGATAACACCTAAATTTTTTACTCTTTGAAGAAGTGCTTTATCTTCGTTCATCGCATTGATAACATCATTAGCTGACACTTGACCATGTTTTTGAATATAATCAGCAAAAAGAATAGGATCTTGAATATCTGCAAGATCAGCTGCTTTTATATGGTTAAAAGCGTGTTTCAAGATGTTATGATTTTTGTATGTGTTTAGTAAGCCTTTTACGACATTGTGGTCAACATTTGTAGGGGCACCACGTCCTAATGGTCTGTTATACCAACCTTCGATAAGGGGCGCATCTACGCTAGGTAATTGATCAGCAACAATTGGTTGTGGTTGAGCAATATCGCTATCAGCCGCATAAACACGGAAACCTTCGATAAAAGTTACATCATCTCTATTAGTTATAATAATTTTGTATTTGCAGCGTTCTTCAAAATTTTTGTATATTTCTTCTTCGCTTGTTGGTTTTATTTCGATGTGATAACCCTTTAAATACGCATTTTCTAAAGTATCGATATGATTAAACAAATCATAGTTTTGATCGATGGCATAATTATTGCCGCCACGAACTTTAAATTGATGACCTATATATTGAAACGTAGATCTTTCATTTTTCGCATTTTCAATAAATTTTTTGATAACTGGGTCATGCGTTTGAATATCACTATCAATCACGGGCCAATTTACAGAATAGGAATCTGTAGACTGACACAATAACGTCAAGCCCAAAATTGTAGATAATATTAGTTTGTTACTCATTTTAACTTCCTTTTAATAAATTAATACATTTTAATATGAAGTCACAATATGACAATATTGCTGTCATGTCAAGAAAATAATCTATTTATCATAAAGACAATGTTAAATAGTATAAAAATCAATAGTTTTATTAATGTATAGTCAGTTTTTATTTTTTTTTAGAACACTGATACATTAGCTCATAATTTGAGGTCACGAGATTTGTGGTGCGTTTATGACATATCTTAATAAAATATACGTATTTCATTTGTTTTTCTTTTGATTGTAGTATTATTTTGGTACTATCTTACTAGGCTAGGGATATATTATAAATTAGATGCTATATTTAAACGAACATAATCTTCCTATTTTTTCTGTTTCTGAACTGTCTTCTGCACTCAAAAAAACCGTTGAAGATCAATTTTCTTTAGTGCGTGTCCGGGGTGAAATTTCGGGTTTTAAACGTGCAACATCAGGCCATGTTTATTTTACACTCAAAGATCAAGACGCGATATTAGATGCGGTCGCTTGGCGTGGTACGGCCCTTAAATTTCCTTTTAATCCTGAAGATGGGTTAGAGGTTATTTGTCGTGGAAAAATTACAACTTTTCCTGGACGGTCGAAATATCAAATTATTGTTGATTCGATGGAACTTGCGGGTGAGGGCGCTCTTCTTGCTTTGCTTGAAAAAAGAAAGCAAAAACTACTCGCTGAAGGATTATTTGATCCAGCACGTAAAAAACCTATTCCATTTTTGCCTTTAATCATTGGTGTTATTACATCGCCAACAGGTTCTGTCATTCGTGATATTTTGCATAGGATTCAAGATCGTTTTCCCAGCCGCGTTTTAGTTTGGCCCTGTCTTGTGCAAGGGGAAGGTGCAAAAGATCAAATAGCAGCAGCCATCAACGGCTTTAATCAATTAAGCCCCGCATCCGGCTTACGACCCGATTTATTAATTGTTGCGCGTGGCGGTGGTTCTATTGAAGATCTTTGGGCCTTTAATGAAGAAATTGTAGTACGTGCGGCTGCAAATTCAAGCATTCCTTTGATTTCAGCCATTGGTCACGAAACAGATACAACTTTAATTGATTTTGCGTCAGATTTGCGTGCACCAACACCAAGTGCTGCAGCTGAAATGGCAGTACCCGTTAGGCAAGAGCTTTATGAAAAATTGGTACATTTACAATTCAGGGCAAGTCATTCTGCACGTAAAAAAGTACAAATTCACGCTTTAAATTTAACCAATATTACAAAACATTTAAAACAAGTATTATCCAAATTTGATGAAAAAAATCAAAAATTGGATCTCTATAGTGAAAAACTTCAACATTCTGTTCGTTTATTAATGGCTGAAAAAACTAATACTTTTCAAGCTATTAGTCACAAAATATTACATCCTAAACATAAGGTGCAATTGATGGAACAAGAAGCAAAAAATCTATTTAAAACATTCAAAGAATCTTATGAAAAAACAATAACATTTAAAACAAATGCGTTTAAACAAATTGCAGGATTTTTAAAACCCTCTTCTATTGTTAATAATATCCAAAAAAATCATGAAAATTTAAATCTTTATCAAAAAGCGATGACAAAAAACGTGTCGCAATTGATGAAAGACAAAATCAATATTACGCAGCAAAATGCAGTTTTATTAAAGACACTTTCCTATGAAAATACACTTAACCGCGGATTTGTAATCGTTGAAAACCAGGATCACAAAACAATTACAAGCGTTGAAAATATTAAACAAAATGACAATGTAATGCTTCGATTCAAAGATGGAAAAGTTAAAGCTAAAGTTCAATAAACATGTTGTTATCTTTGGAAAAATTAAGTTTCTTCTTTAATTTGCAAAAAAATAATTTTTGTTTTACCGTAAACACGTTCGTCTATTTGTGTTAAAAAATTAGGCCAGTTGGGATTAACATTTTTTAATTCCTCGACCATAAAATAGGTTTCTTTCTTAAACCAATTTTTTGATTTAAACGCCACAAGTGCTTTTTCAGCGAGTTGCATATTATACGGTGGATCTATAAAAACAAAATCAACAGGATGTGACGCCATTGGTGGATTGAGTGCATCCATTTGTCGAAAAATTATTTGATCAATAAGTTTAAGATTTTCAGCATTTTGACGTGCGACCAGATGTGCTTCTTTTAATGTATCGAAATAGATGACAGATTGTGCGCCTCGGGAAAGAGACTCAAATCCAAGAGCGCCCGTGCCGCCAAAAATATCTAATACAATTTTGTCAGCAAAAGAAAAGTTTAATTTGTGTTCAATAATATTGAAAGCTGCTTGTCTGACGCGATCACTTGTGGGTCGAATTGATTCAGTTTGGGGTGAGACGAGGAGTCGTCCACGTAATTGGCCTGCTATAATTCTCATATGCTCAAATTCTTTCAAATTGTGGAGGGCGTCAGATTTCGGGATTTACTATACTCTCATGTATGAAGAATACACTCCGTTTGCTCACCACTTATCTTCCTACCCACACTTTGAAATAATCCGAGCAATGTTTTATGAAAAAATGGTGGGCGCACTAGGGATCGAACCTAGGACCCGCTGATTAAGAGTCAGCTGCTCTCCCAACTGAGCTACGCACCCGTGACTTTAAATTCAAGGACATATTATGCTAAATTTTAGTTTTTTCATAGTGTTTTATTCTGTATATTTTATTCTGCCCAATAAACATGAATTGATTTTTTACTATGTGCTAAAAGAATTGAAATGGGTAAATTTGAATCTTCTTTTAACAATGCTTTTTCTAAAATTTCTTTCTTTTTTGTGCCTTTTATAAAAAGAAAAATTATAGATGTTTCACATAATGCATTAAAACTTAAGCCTATGCGATTAGGAAAAGGCATGGGCCCTTTCGTTTCAATGAATATTTTTGGGTTGTTTTTAACATATTCCTGAGGTGGAAAAAGAGAAGCGATATGACCGTCTTCACCCATGCCTAACAAAACAAGATGTAGTTTTTTGTTTTGGTGAATCCATTCTTCATTCAATGATTTTTCTAGTGTTTGTTGATTAAAATTAAGAGGTGCTAAGCTAAAAAAATCTGGATTAGGGGTATTTTTAAAAAGTGTTTGATAAAGCAACGTTTCATTGCGCCCAATATGATTGTGAGCAAGAAGTCTTTCGTCGCTTAAAGTAAAACACACATTATTCCAATCTTCTTGACTTAATAATGTATATAATTTTTCAGGTGTAGATCCTCCAGCAAGCGCTACAACTTGATTGAGTGAATTTATTTTTTGAAGTTCTTTTTTGAAATCCGTATAAATTTTTTGGGTAAGTTTGTCTTCAGTATCAAAATAATGTTTTACAATCTGCATTATATGTCCTCATGCCAGGTAAACCCATCCCGTTCAATCAATGCAATAGACGATGTTGGCCCCCAAGTGCCTGCGGGATATGTTTTTAGCGGTGGTGATAATTCTTGAAAGGCATTAAGAATATTTTCAGTCCATTTCCATGCTTCTTCAACCTCATCTTTACGCATAAATAGGGTTGGAATACCGCGCACAACATCCATGATGAGCCGTTCATAGGCATCTGGATAACGCTCATTAAAAGTTTCGGCAAAATTTAAATTTAGGTATACGGGCACCAGATTCATACCAGGGCCAGGGGTCTTAGACATTAATTTAAATTTGATGCCCTCATCTGGTTGAAGTCGTATCACTAATCTGTTTTCTTCAATAATACCAACGCTTGATGGATAAATAAGATGTGGTACTTTTTTAAATTGAATGACAATTTCAGAATATCGACTATGTAAACGTTTACCTGTACGTAGATAAAAAGGAATGCCAGCCCATCGCCAATTATCAATATAGGTTTTAAGGGCAATAAAGGTTTCGGTTGTGCTTGTTTGGGGTATATTTTGCTCTTCCAAATATCCTTTTACGTTTACATCTTGTATGTTGCCTTGTTTGTATTGCGCTCTAACAACATGCGTAATAACATCTTGATCTTTAATGGGTCTTAGCGCTTTAAGAACACGTAACTTTTCGTCACGAATCGTATTGGCCTCAGCATTTGATGGTGGCTCCATTGCGACTAAGCATAAAAGTTGCAGCAAATGATTTTGAACCATGTCACGTAAGGCGCCTGATTGGTCATAAAACTGATGACGTCCTTCAATACCAATTGTTTCTGCAACTGTAATTTGAACATGGCTGATGTATGAGCGATTCCACATAGATTCAAAAAGTGTGTTCGTAAAACGTAACGCCATTAAATTCTGTACTGTTTCTTTGCCTAAATAATGATCAATACGGTAAATTTGACTTTCTTGAAAAACATCACAAATAAGATTATTTATTTTTTGGAACGAGGCTAAATCATGGCCCAAAGGTTTTTCAACAACGACGCGTGATTTTTTAGTCATTAAATCCGCAAGTGAAATATTCTGCGAAATGGGACCAAAAAGTGAAGAAGGCGTTGCTAAATAAAAAATGCGCGCCAGTTCAGTATCGCTTGATAATATTGTTTTAATTTTTTTGTAGGATTCAATATTCAGCGCTTCAAATTGAATGTAATGAATACGTTCAAAAAAAGAATCAACTTTTTCTTTTTGTTCTGTAAAAAGGGGTTGATGCATATCAAAAATAGATTGAATAAAATCTTCTTTTGATAAATTTTCGCGGCCTAAGCAATATACTTTTCCATGAATTGGAAGTCGATTATCGCAATGAAGATGGAAAAGTGCCGGCATAAGTTTACGCATTGACAGATCACCTGCGCCTCCAAAAACAAGCATTTCAAAAGGAATCATCGGAATAATATAAGCCATTTTTTGTCCATATTACTTGTAATTTTAACAAAATTTAATTTTTATTAGTGTAAACAATGCTGTTTCATTATGTCTTTATTTTTTTCTTGCATTTTAACTCTAAATATTGTCAAATGAGGATAGAGAGTCACTGTAACCAAAGATACCACAAATTAGTTAAAAAAGGGTAAAAATATCATGTTAACATCTGTTCAATCGACTTCTTTTTTTGAGCTTTCGCCTCTAGATGATGGCGAGGATCTTATGCGCAAGCTGTCAGTTTTAAAAAATTCTTACAAAAAAATCGATGAAGAAATTCAGAAATTCATTAAAACGTCGCCTTCAAATCAATTGCAATTGGCACGCTTACAACAAGTCAAGAAGAACATTAAAGTTCAAATAGATCACTTTCAGAGCGAACTTCATCCAAACATCGTTGCATAGTTTTCGGGACATTAAGTTTACAAAAATATGGGCTTATTTTACACACGATTGGACCATCGACAAATTCTGAAAATTTCGGGTGTCGATACAATTGAATTTTTGCAGGGTCTTATAAGTAATGACGCGCGTATTTTAACCCAACAGAAGCCAATTTATGCGGCTTTTTTGACACCTCAGGGTAAATTTTTAGAAGATCTATTGATCACATTGTTTCAAGGTGACATTTGGATGGATTCTTTCAAAGAAAGTTTTGAAGATTTCAAGAAAAAATTGACCCTTTATAAATTAAGACAAAAAGTTATATTACAACCTATTGAATCCCATCAGATATATGCAATATGGGGTGAAAATTGGTCACATCTATTTAATTTTGCTGATAATCAAACGATTTTAGAAATAAGCGAAGGGGTCATTTTTAAAGATCCTAGATTAAATATGCTCGGTGGGCGTGCTTATTTAGAAAATGATGCCCTTTTAAAACAAAATTCCTTTATGGAAAAATCACTCGACGATTATGATGAACATCGTATGAAATTGGGTATTCCTGATGGCGCACGCGATCTACAATCAGGAAAGGCTATTTTACTTGAAAATGGTTTTGACGACATGGGTGCAATTGATTGGGAAAAAGGGTGCTATTTAGGACAAGAACTAACGGCAAGAACTAAATATAGGGGATTGGTGCGTAAAAGACTTTTACCTTTTTCTTATATCGGTACAACGCCCATTATAGGTGATGTTGTGCATCTTCTTGAAAATAGTGCAGGTGAAATAAAATCAGTCAGTTCTAACATAGGGTTAGGCCTTTTTAGATTGGAATATCTTAAAGAGCTTATCAACAATAAAGGTGTAATAAAATCTTCAGGCACAATAATTCATCCTTTTATACCAGAATGGATGAAGTTTAATTTAAGTGAAGATTTTTAATAAACGTTGACAAAAAAACTATATCTTTTAACATGACGTATATTTCTTAAGGAGAGCCAAATGAACCGTAAGTTAACATCCATCATATGTTTTTCACTTTTAACTTTTACATCAATAAATCAAAGCAATGCGATGGGCAGCAAAGATGCGCCTGCAAATGCTAAAACAGAGATAGCTGAATCAACTGGTTCTAAGGTTCAATTGGCTGATAAATTTTTAGAAGTTTCAAAATTACTAACATTTCCAGACATTCGTAAATTTTTAGCCCCCCTAGAAGAAGAGTTTAAAGGGCTGGATATGCCTGCAAAACCATTCGATAAAACTTTGGCGAAGGCTAATGAATATTTGATGCAATTTATTCAACCTGTGATGAATGTTATTAAAAAACCGATGATTGCAGAAGCTGCAAAGCATTTTACAGAAGCTGAATTAAAAGAGCTTATTGAAATTTATCAAAAACCTGTTATGCAAAAACAATATGATTTTATGCTCACTTGGATTTTAGGACCTCTTTTCAGTGCACTTAAAGATCCTGCTGTTCTTGCGCAATACACTCAAGAGATTATTGGCCTTGGAATGGGATTTGCATTACAACAAAACCCAAAAGAATGGATCAAAAAAGGACAAGAATTGACGAAACTTGTTGAAGAAGAATTAACAGCGCTTCAATTAACAGTTAAATTTGATTCACCTGAATTTAAAGAAAAACTTAAAAATCGTTACAAATCTGTGTCCGCTATCATTGATACGTTGAATTTAAGTAAACTTTCAACAGATGTTCAAGGTCTTTCTAAAGGAATTGAAGGTATGCTTCAAGGAAAACAACATGATGGTATGCCTCAAGGAATTCCTATGGAAATGCCACAAGGGGTGCCTCAAGTTATGCCCCAAGCAATGCCATTGGGAGAGGAGATGCCTGAAACTTCAGCATCTGCACCAGTTTCTTTTGTAGAATCTGAATCAAGTGCAGAATAGTTTAAACTAATCGTCTTCTTTTGGAAGGTATTATATAAAAAAGGGGCCTTTGGCCTCTTTTTTCGTAAACCATAAAATCAGATCATCATCAAGACAGACATTGCTTCCAGGCATTATAGGATGATAATTATATGTCACGCCTAAACCATCTGGAATATATCCACGTTTCACATATATTTTTTGAGCAGAACCATAATCTTTGTAAAGACCAACACCTAAGCCAATGATATTACTTTTTTTAAAAGCCTTATTTTCTGCGTGATCTAATAAAGTTGATCCTATTCCTTTATTTCTAAAAGGCGGTAATACATTGAGGTCCATTATTTCAGGGATATTTTTATCATGAAAGGGTTTGTAATAAGATTCAAATTTAAGCGTGATGTAGCCCGCAAATAAATTGTTATAATAAGCGAGCCATATTAAACGTTCACCCTTTTCTTGTTCGTTACAATAAGTTTCAAATGTTTCAATGGGTTTTGGCCAATGATGTGCTTCAAAACTTGAAACAATTTCAGGAATATGGTGTTTAGAAAAAGGTTTGATTTCAATCGATTGTGATTTCATATGATTATTCATGACTTATTTGAAAATAAAATTAATTATAAGTTGAGATATTTTACTAAAATTCTTCATCTTGTTGATCTAAAAATCTGATTGTAGTAGCGTCTATATCTTCATTATCAGAATGTGTGTTTTCTTTTGTAAACCTATGAATTATATCTCTAGCTTTCAAAGTATCTTCATCATCTGAAGAAAGGTTTCTAAAAACTGATTCGTCGTCAGCATCTCCGTCTTCTTCAGCAAATCCAAGTATTATTGCATTAGCAAGAAGTTGATCCTCTTCTGAAGAAGTTTCTCGTTCATTAAATTGTAGAGGGGTTTCACTTTCTAAAAGAGCATGAAAAAAAACACTTGATTGAATTAAAATTTGATTAATAATTTCTAATTCTTTGATAAATTGATTTTTAGTAATGTTTATCTCTTTTGCTTCCTCAAGTTTTAAGACCACCCTATCTAAAGTTAATGAATCTAATTGTGTATTTTGTATTAAATAAGTTTGTGATTCTATTGGGAGAATATTGAATATTGAATTAAGAATTTGTTTAAAAGTGTTTATTTCAAATCGGATGCTATAAGGATATATATTAAAAAACTTTAAAAGAAATCCGTAGTAATTTTCTACTTCATGAGAATTATCGGGGAAGTTTTCGTTGAGTCTTTCATGATTTGATTTATCAGTAAGAATATCATTTATTGTTGCGGTTTGTTTTAAAAAATTATAAATTTTTTCATTATCAGGAAAAAAGTTTGATTGAGCATTTTTTTGTGGCAAATCTGCAGATCTAGCTAGTCTTTCAATGTGAAATAAATTGTTAATAAGGTGTAAATAAGCATTATTTTTGGGTGTTTCTTCACCCGTTTCAGAATCACTGCTATAAATTTTTACAGTATCATCACTTTCAATATCAGATCCATCATAGGGGCTAAAAAACGGCTCATCATCATCCGAAGATCCACTTGCATAAAGCATAGAGGGATTATTAAGAAAGTAACATAACGTTAATAGATAAAAAAATAGACGCATTCCTTGACCTTTAAGATTTATTTAGATAAAACTTATTCTTTTATAATTCTTCCATGTTAGAGAGTGTTGATCAAGTTTTATTATTTTATAACATTATTCATTTAGGTTAATAGAGCGTCATTCTTCGTTCATGTAGGAAGAGACTACACTTCACTCATCATTCCTTCTCTTAACCTAAAGCGATAACACTATAGTTAAATGACTATTTATTATCAGCCTTCCCATACAAAACAATTTTGCTCAAATCCTCTAGCGACTAGATCTTGACGTTCGCGCTCTAAATCTTTTAGTTTTTTACGAAATTCTTCTAAATCTTGGTCAGAAATATCATTACGCATTCTTTGCACGATTCTTTCTCGTTCTTGTCTAATGTTTTGAATTTTAGCTTTAATATTACTGCATTCATCAGCATACGAGAAACTAATGCATGAAACTGAAAGAATGATAATTGTATAAAATGCTCTCATTTAATTCACCATGATACATGTCTTTTATACAATTGTACCTAGAAAAAATTAAAAAAGAATAAAAATTACGTTTGATTTCTTTTTAATTTAAGGACAAAAAGATACAAAAATAGAGACAAAAACGTAACAACAGCAATACAGCCTGAAAGCACAATTAATTCTCCATCATAAAGAACGGATGTGATTGATAAAATTAAGGCAAATACAATGCCACGGATAAGCGACATAGCAGATGATGTAGCGCCAGATGCATCTTTGCTGAAAAGTGAAAAGCACTCAGCGGATAAGGATGAAAGCATAAACCCTAAGCCTCCACTGCAAAGAACCATTGCAGATGTTATAGCAATTGCAGAAAAAGGTAAGACGAAGGTAATTATTAAAAAAACAATTGCGCCAACAACAGTAATACCCATGCCTATTTCAATCGTTCTTTTTTCACCCCAACGATGAATAACAAAACTAGAAATATAGTTAAAAACTGAATTAGAACTCATAATAATTGCTTGATAGATACCGAAACCAAAAGGCGAGATATTAAGAACTTCTTTGTAGTAAAAAGAGGAAGATGCGGTAAAGGCGATATGTGCCCCAATCATGATAGAGGGGATAAAAACAATCATTAAAAAAATCTTATGCGTAAATATTTTTTGATAGTTTTTAGTTGTTGTTAGAACTGAAAATGGTTTTCTTATTTTATTTGTTTCAGGTAATAAAAAATATAGAAGCAAGGCAGATATGAAGGACATTAAACTTAATAACCAAAAACAATAACGCCAATCATTATAAGTTGCGAGTATTCCGCCGATAAAAGGCGCTAATACAAGAGAAGTTGTAATGGTCGTCGTTATATACGAAAATCGAATAGCAACAGATTTACCATGAGAAACATCAGAAATAATGGCGAAGCTTAAAACCATGCCTGCAACGTTTGACATCCCCTGAAAAACACGGGCGACGATGAGCATTTCAACACTCGTTGCGAGACTTGCAAGATAGGTTATAAAAGCAAAACAAAATTGAAAAAAAATAATCAAACGTCGTCTACCAAAAGCATCTGATAAAGGACCAATAAAAATTGTTAAAACAGTTGATCCAAGCATCCCTGCCGTGATTGTAAATTGTACTTTTTCTTGAGTTGTTGCAAAAAAACTTACCATTTGCGGTAAACTTGGGATATAAATATCAATTGAGAAGACGCAGCACATTACGACAAACATCAGAAGTGGTAGAATGTATGAAAATTTTATGTCTTGTGCTTGATCCATGATAATGCTCTAAAATACAAAGGAAAACAATTTTAGTGAATTCTACACCCATGTCAAACAATATGATAGCAAAAAAATGTGCAAATCTTTTGCATTTTTATGATGAAATTTTGCAAATTAATGAAATTATTACATCCATTCCGCAGAACAAAAAAAATTATACTTTTCAATCTAAAAAAGAAATAATACATATTGAACCAATTGTTGATCATATTAAAATAATACCTGTTAAAATCCTTAATCCTGCTCAAGATATTGACGAACTTAAAAAACAGCTTTTACAATTCAAAGCTAATTCTTTTGAAAAATCAGAAACAACCTTTGTTTTTGGAGATGGAAATCCCAATGCCGATTTGCTCATTTTAGGCGATGCACCAAGTTTTGATGATGTGCAATCAGGCAAACCTTTTATGGGTATAGTGGGCCAATTGTTGGACCGGATGCTGGGGTTCATTAACGTTACGCGTAGCAATTGTTTTATGAGCAATGTTACTTTTTGGCACAAACCTCAAAACTATCAATTCAACCCGAAAGAAATTGAAGAAGCGCTTAATTTCATACACCAAATGATAAAGCTTATTAATCCTAAAATTATTGTAACATTGGGTGCAATTGCTACAAATGCGCTTCTTAACAAACCCCAGGGAATTACACAATTGCGCGGTAAATTTCATCCTTATCCGCTAAATCCAGATATTATAATTTTGCCTAGTTTTCATCCATCAAGTTTATTAACTTCACCACAAAATAAGCAATTATCTTGGCGCGATCTTTTGTTATTAAAATCAAAAATTTTTGAAATGGAAAGTTCCAAGTGAGTATAATAGTTACAGGGAGCAATGGTTTTTTTGGCAAACCTTTGGCCGAATTTTTAACGCGTTCTGGTTACGATGTTTATGGTGTTCAGCGTCAAAAAACAACAAGTACTTTTCAGCAATTAATTATGCCTGATTTTCATGATCAGCAAAAATGGAATGCGATTTTAAAAGATAAAAAAACAATTATTCATTGCGCTGCACGCGTTCATCAAATGAATGATAAAAACAATTTTGAAACGCAAAAATTATATTTTGATACCAATTACGCAATAACGAAAAAAATTGTAGATGCGGCACTTGTTCAAAATGTAAAACATTTTATTTTTATAAGCTCTGTTGCAGCATATCCTTTTGATTTATCATTGCCTCAAACTGAATTATTGTCGTCTTTGAGATTAAGGTGGTCTTTTTACGGTGAGAGTAAATATAAGGCTGAAGAATATTTAAGATCTATAAAAGATATGAAAATCACAATATTAAGACCTCCCTTAATTTATGGTCCTCATGTTAAAGGTAATTTAGAAACACTTGTAAAATTAGTTCAAAAAAAAATTCCTTTACCCTTTAAGTCTATTGCTACTAGGAAGAGTCTTATTTCAATCGATAATTTTTTGGATCTTATTCTTAACCTTATTAGTAATCCAAATGCTTGGGATAAAACTTATTTTGTAAAAGATTACGATTTGCCTTTAAATGCGATTATTGCTGAAATGTGTAAAACGCTTAATATGCCATCACAATTATTTGCTTTTCCTGAATTTTTTTTGAATCTGATGATAAAAACACCCATATTAGGGCATAAAGTAGAACGATTTATGCAAGAATTAGTTTTTGATGATACGCCTATCCGTGATGCCTTAAAATGGGCTCCCTCCTTTTCATATCAGGATGGTATTAAAAAAATGGTTCAATCTTTCTGATAAAATATGTATTTAATACTCCTATTTTTACGTTTTTTTTGTTACAGTATGTATATTCTAAATTATCTTACAGATGTAGGCCCATATGCTTGAAGCTGTTTTGAAGGAAGCCATGATTACACTTTCGTTTCCAGATGGATCTCAACGTGAATACCCAGAAGGTATAAGCGGATTTGAAATTGCCAAAAATTTAAGTCAAAGCCTTTCTAAGGCTGCTGTTCTTATGAAATTTAATGGCACCTTACGCGATCTTTCGACCCAGCTCACGACGAATGGCACCATCGAAATTTTGACGATTACGCATCCTGAAGCGCTTGAGACGTTGCGACATGATGCAGCACATGTGATCGCAGAAGCTGTTAAGGAGCTTTTTCCTGAAACACAAATAACCATTGGGCCTGCTATTGAGAATGGTTTTTATTACGATTTTTATCGTGAAACATCTTTCACGCCTGAAGATCTTCTTAAAATTGAAGAACGTATGCGCGATATTGTTAAGCGAGACGAAAAATTAAGCCGTGAAGTTTGGCCACGTAATAAAGCCATCGATTTCTTTGAAAAAGAAGGCGAAAAATTTAAAGCAGATATCATTCGTGATTTACCAGAGCATGAAGATATTTCATTATACAGACAAGGTAATTTTATCGATTTATGCCGTGGGCCGCATTTTCCTTCAACAAGTAAAGTGGGCACTGCCTTTAAATTAACGAAGCTCGCAGGTGCTTATTGGCGCGGTGACCCTAAAAATCCACAATTACAACGAATCTATGGGACAGTTTGGCCAAGCCAAAAAGAACTTGATGATTATTTACATCAAATCGAAGAAGCGGAAAAACGGGATCATCGCCGTTTAGGTCGTGAAATGTCTCTTTTCCATATGCAAGAGGAAGGTCCTGGTGTTGTTTTCTGGCATCCTAAAGGCTGGACAATCTTTACATTATTGCAAACTTACATACGACACCGCCTTAAAGAAGCTGATTATAAAGAAATAAATACACCGCAACTTTTAGATAAAGCATTTTGGGTAGCTTCAGGCCATTGGGACAAATTCCAAGAACATATGTTTATATCTGAAGTTGAACATAAAACTTTTGCAGTTAAGCCTATGTCTTGCCCAGGCGCTATTCAGATTTTTAAACAAGGCCTTAAAAGTTATCGTGACCTTCCTTTACGTTTATCCGAATTTGGTTTATGTCACAGGAATGAAGCGTCAGGTGCTTTACATGGATTATTACGTGTTCGTGCGATGACGCAAGATGACGCCCATATTTTTTGTACACCTGAACAAATTACGTCAGAAACAAAAAAGTTCTGTGCGCTTTTGGCTAAAGTTTATGAAGATATGGGATTCCCGTCACCGCGTATTAAATTTTCAGATCGTCCTGAGACGCGCGCAGGTAGTGATGAAGTCTGGGATCAGGCTGAAAATGCGTTAAAAACGGCTATTGAAGATGTAGGTCTTGATTATACACTTAATCCAGGTGAGGGCGCTTTTTATGGGCCAAAACTTGAGTTTGTGTTAAAGGATGCGATCGGCCGTGATTGGCAATTAGGCACGTTACAAGTTGATTTTATTTTACCAGAACGATTAGGCGCCACTTATATTGGTGAAGATGGTAAAAAACATGTGCCTGTTTTATTGCATCGTGCTATTTTAGGATCATTAGAACGTTTCATCGGTGTGTTGATTGAGCAATATGCAGGTAAATTTCCACTTTGGTTAAGTCCATGTCAAGTCATGGTGACGTCTTTAACCAGCGTTGAAGATGATGCGGCACGTATTGTGTATCACGCGCTACAACATAAAGGTATTCGCGCAGAACTTGATTTGCGTAATGAGAAAATTAATTATAAAATACGTGAGCATAGTTTGGCTAAAATGCCCTACATTTTTGTGATTGGTAAAAAAGAAGCTGCTGAAAAAACAGTTGCTATACGAAAACTTGGATCCACTGCGCAAGAAATCCTTGCATTAGATGTGGCAATTGAGAGAATATATATTGAAAGCCAACCACCTTATGTGAATAATTAAGGTAGAAGGTTTTTATTCGTATTAATGTTTAATGGAGAAGTTACATAAAACCACAAACTGGGAATCAGACACCACCCAATGAAGGGTACCGTGTCAATAGGGAAATTCGAGCACGTCAAGTACGTGTTATTGATCCTGAAGGTACAATGCTTGGCGTTATGAGTGTTGAAGACGGCGTAAAACATGCGCAACGTTTAGGGCTTGATTTAGTTGAAGTTTCCCCACAAACGGATCCACCCGTTTGTAAAATTTTAGATTATGGTAAATTTAAGTATCAAGCACAAAAAAAGCGTGTTGAAGCAAAGAAAAATCAAAAAGTTATCACGATTAAAGAAATTAAATTTCGTCCCGTGACTGATTCCAATGATTATATGGTTAAACGTAAAGCTATTGAACGCTTTTTAGAAGAAGGTGACAAAGTTAAAGTCACGATGCGTTTCAGAGGACGTGAAATGGCGCACCATGAAATTGGCCTCAAGCTTTTAGAACGCCTTCAAGAAGATCTTACTGAAATTGCAAAAGTTGAGCAAAATCCTAAAATCGAAGGTAAACAAATCGTGATGATGTTGTCGCCTAAGGTTTAAAGATATTTTATAGTATTGTCCATTTAGGTTAATAGAGCGTTATTCTTCGTTCATGTAGGAAGGACTACACTTGACTTATCATTCCTTCTCTTAACCTAAAGCGATAACACTATATTATATTTTAATGAATATATTGAAATTATTATAAAATATAATTAGGAAAACCTATTATCAATCTACGTGACAAAAAATGAAATAACTTCGGTTTCACCTCTCCTCTTGTGGGAGAGGTCGGCGCGTAGCGACGGGTGAGTGGATCTAAAGCGTTTACAAAGAGCAACACCATCATGCAATAATCTAAGCATTGTCAAACAAATACCCCTCACCCGCTCCCTTTGGTCGTGACCTCTCCCACAAGGGGAGAGGTAAAAAAAATCTTTTTTTTGAAGGGCTTTTGGTAAAAAATTGTTTTCGCTTCTTAGAAATAAGTTGCGGCGTGTGAGAGCGGGATAGTTAAAAATGGGCTTAATTTCATTTTTTGTCCGCTAGATTGAATTAGATTACTTCCATGCTAAAACATGGACTTGTTTTGCCAAGGAAAACATTAAATTTGGATCATTTGTTGGGATGGCTTCAATTTCTTTTTCCCATGCAGCAACCTTATCAGTCGTTAAAAGATTAATTTCAATGGCTTTATTTTTCCATTCAGAAAGACCCATTAAAAGCATTTTTTTTAAATCTATGGCCGTAATTTTTTGTTGGTTATAATATACTTTTACGGGATTAAAACCAGTTTTTTTGTACAAATCTTCAAGTCGGTTACCAATATCGTAATCAACTTTTTTATGGTGTCCCAACGCCATTACAATATTTACATAATCATCAATAACAGGCTTCCCTTGGGTAATGGTACTCATGATTGATTCTTGAGAAACTATAACACCTCCTTGTTTTAATAAAGGTTTAATTTTTTCTAAAGCATTTTCAGGATGCTCTAAATGCATTAGAACAAGACGCATATAAATAAGATCGGCAGGATTTTTTGAAGTATTTTCTAATTCTTTGATGTCACCCTTAATAAAAGTAACATTTTTATGGCCTTCTGACTTGATACGTTTTTCTGCAGTTTTTAATTGTTCTTGACTAATATCCAACGCATAAACGTGACCATTTGGTCCAACTTTATCTGCTAAATAAGATGTCATTGCACCTACACCGCAGCCTATATCCCAAACAATCATGCCTTTTGAAAGTTTCGCTTTTTCTAAGTGCTCATAAGCATCTTTGGCAAGTAAGTTATTTTGCAGTTCTAATCGTTCACGTGCTTTATCACCCGTTGCTAGAACATATTTTTCATTTTTTTCTGCAGCGTATGACATGTTTAACAACCCCAAACTCACTATTAATAACAAATAAATTGTTTTCATGGTAATTTTCTTATTTTTATCTATACCCAAAACAAGGGTACTGCTTTGATTTATAAAATATTATGCTTTTGACGATGTTGGGTCAATAACAAAACTATATGAATTTTTTGGATAATATTTTACAATTTTATTGATGAGAAAAATAAAGAATAATGCAATGAAATTAAAGACATGTATCTTGACTATCTTATTAATTAACACAACAAACATTGCTGAAGCTGGAAAAACATCTTTTTATAATAAGCTTGAAAAACAAAATCAAAGAAATTTACAAAAACTTGATCAAAAAAATAAAAAAACACAAAAATTATATAATGACGTTTCTACATTACTTTTTCTCTCAACATTATATTCTTATATAAACGCTGGACCTAAAGATAAAGAATCTGAAGATTTTTTAATTGAATTTGATAATGAAGCAGAGCAAACTGATTTTCTTGAATTCTCAAAATCTAAAATAAAAAACGATGAAATTCCTGAATAATATTTTCATAGACATGACGCTTAAAAGGAATAGCAAGGTTAGCTAATTCACTAACATTAGCCCAACGCCAATTGAGAAATTCAGGATGCTCTGTCAGCAAATTTATGTCACGATCATTACCTAAAAAACGATACAAAAACCATTTTTGACGCTGCCCTTTATATTGTCCATTCCATAATTTTTGTTGGAGGTCTATGGGTAAATCATAATAAAGCCAATCGGATGATTCAGCCATTAATGCGGCTTTATTGGTACCGATTTCTTCTTCCAATTCACGCATGGCAGCGCGTTTTGGGTCTTCACCTTCTTCAATGCCGCCTTGGGGCATTTGCCAAGCTTCAGTGCGTGTATCAATGCGTTGTGCTACAAAAACTTTACCCAGATTGTTTAACAGCATAATGCCAACACAGGGTCTATAAAACGCTGGATTATTCATGAGCACTCACAATCGCTGTTAAGGGTGCTAAAACAAAAGGTTTGTCCGAAAGTTGGATGCTCCATTTTTGAATAAGGTCAATCATCGCTGGATTGATTGTTGCAATCACAATCTCTTTTTTAGATTCTGGGCATTTTTGTTCAATGACAAGCAATTGTTTTAAGATTTCTTCCTCGCCTATATCGCTATGAATAGGAGTAGGTGTAATGATATTAGGCTGTTTTAGTATTTCTTTAGATTGTGTAGAAGAAACCAGCAATAATCCCTTATCATCCATTTGTTTTTTTAAAGGTACCCAAAAGGCCTCTGGAAATGAATCATCGATATCACTGACGCTAAAGCCTATTGCTTGTGAAGATTTGCCAATAAGTTCTTCCATTTTTTTTGAATTATCTTCGAGCGTTAGTCTTGAATCAAGCGCAAGCATGCCGCCATCACAAACAATGCCTTCATGTTGTGTTATGGGCAAATCGATTAAAACTTCATGATTGGCTTCTTTTGCTTTCTGAATCCAATCATCAAGATTATATGTATAAGGTGAAAAACTTAAAGTGATATAAGGGGGTAATTCTTTGATAGCACGAATCGTTAATTCTTGGCTTAGACCGAGTCCAGCTAATATAATTGCAAAATGAGGTATATCTTTAGATCCATTAAAAGCGATTGCGTTTTTTTGCCAACACAAATCTTTTTTGTCTGGTTCTTTTACGTGTTCTGTTTTTGAATTATTGCCAAATTTTTTAGGATCAACAGGCTCAATAAACTCCAATGGAATTTGTGGCATTGGAATTTTACAACTTGGTGGCGTCCTTAATGCTTTTGTTTCAGGCGACAATAATATGATCCATGTCATCAAGCCAGAAAGTGATGCAACACTCACCCATAAAAGAATTAAAAGGGGATGTTGTTTTAAAAAATTGAAGCCTTTTTTAATCATCAAAAAATCTCTCAAGCTGCATTTATTAACTACCTAGATTATGCGGCAAAGTCTAGAAAAGTCGAGAACCGGCACGGAATGTACTAAAGCACATGAGTACCGGAAGGCGCAGATTTGACAACGAATTTGCCCATAAGATATGTAGTTAATCATCAGCGTTTCATAAAGTCCTTGTATACTACGATTGATTTTAACAAGTCTAAAGCACGTTCTAATTGATAATCAATCAATTCTTTTTTCGACTTTTCATCAGATTTGGTATCTTTTTTACTTAAGATATCTTCTAATTCTTTTTCTTTTTTGGTGTTATCTTTTTTCTTTTCATCATCGTTTTTTTGGGGTGAAGCATTTTCTGTTGGTTTTTCCTCATCATCATGGTTTGCATCATCTACTTGATCATTATTATTTTCTTCAGATTTTGCGGTTTTTTGTTCTTTTTTACTTACACCACCTGGTATATCTTTTTCGGTGATACGGGGACCCAAGTCAATTTTTTCAATAGATGCAAGTGCTACCTCAAGATCCGGTTTGACGCCATCATCTTGAATGGTTGCACCGGATGGTCTGTAATAACGTTGGGTTGTAAGGCGTATTGCTTTTTTATCGCGTAAAGGAATGACAGTTTGAACTGATCCTTTACCATAGCTTGCTTCGCCCATAACGATTGCGCGTTTATGATCTTGAAGCGCTGCAGATACAATTTCTGGCGCTGAGGCAGTACCACGATTAACTAAACAAACAAGAGGTAAATCTTTAAATTGATCGCCACCACGCGCATGAAAACGTTGAATATCTTCATGATTTTTACCGCGAATTGACACAATTTCTTTGCCTTTTTCTAAGAAAAGTTCAGTAACTGCATTAGCTTCATCCAAAAGTCCGCCTGCATTATTGCGTAAATCTAAGACAATACCTTTAATGGGTTTGCCGTCTTTTTTAATTTTTTGATATTCTTCTTTAAGTTTATCGGCGGTATTAGTATCAATAAAAGTTGCAACCCTTAAATAGGCAAAATCACCTTCACGTTTACCGCGAACGGGGCGGGTCTTAATAAGTTCGCGTTTAATGGTGAGTTCAAGAGGTTTTTGGCCTTCACGTCTAATCGTAATTTTAACTTCAGTGCCAGGTTTACCTTTTAATTGTTTGATTGCATCATCTAAATTCATGCCCAAAATTAATTTACCATTTACATGGGTAATATAATCACCAGCGCGAATACCTGCTTTTTGTGCAGGGCCATCATCCATGGGTGATATGACTTTTAATATGCCACTTTCAGCAACAATTTCAACGCCTAACCCCCCAAATTCACCCTTCATTTGGCTGCGCATATCTTTAAAATCTTTTTCATCGACCAAATGAGAATGTCGATCAAGCCCCGAAAGCATACCTTCAACAGCGTTATCAATAAGCTTAGAAACAGGGACATCATCAACATAACCTTCTTGAACGCGCTGAAGAACAGACCCAAAAAAATTAAGCGCATGATAAACATCTTCGTTCTTCTTTTTGTTCGTCTTACTATCTTCTAAAACTGGTTGTTGTTCGGTCAGTAATGCCCTATCTTCTGAAATTGACTGTTCTTCAGCCAATAATGGCGATCCAAATTGAATTAATGTCAGTGCTGCAATTAATGTATGAAACGATAATTTAGACATTTATTTAACCTTAATTTTTGTCACGTAGTTATTTAGTAATTTTCTGTTTTCCTGGACGCAATTCTGACTACGAATTTGCTCTAGGATAGGTAGCACTCTCAATAAACTATCCGGATTATGAGGTAAAGTCTAGAAAGAACGAGGACCGGAACGGAGTGTACTTCTTCGTACATGAGTACCGGAAACGCAGTTCTGACGACGAATTTGCCCATAAGATGGGTAGTTTACGGTTCAAACCATGGCATAGGATCTATTGGTTGTAGATGCTTACGAAACTCTAAAAAAAGAATTGGCTTTATAAACTGGCCTTCTTCGTTTTTTTGTGTCATTTCAACATAACCCACTAGATCGTTTTTTTGTACTATTTGACCGGGCGCGACCTTTACATTATCAAGCCCCATTAAAAGAGAATGATATTCTTGTCCATGCTCAATAATAACGATGTTGCTATAATGACGGAAAGGCCCACAAAAAGCAACTTTACCTGTAAAGGGTGCTTTAACGGGACATGCGGGCTCAACTTCAAATCGAATGCCGTGTGATTTATGCCCTTGATCATCTAATTCATTGAATTGACGAATAATTTTTCCAGCAACAGGTCTACTAAAATTCCCTTTTTGAGGATTAAAATTTTCTTGTTCGCTTTGAGGTGATGTCGTTATTTGAGATGGATGTTTTGGTACTGATTTTAATAAATCTTTAACGGAATTCATGGTGCATGTTAAAGCTTCAAGTTTTTTTTGTTCCTTTTCAGCAAGCTCTTCTTTTTCTTTTTTTAGTTTTACAGAAATGTTTAATTGTTGGTGTAAATCTTCATGATCTTTAAGTAAGTCTTCTTTTTCATTGGATAAAATAGTACTCATTTTTGTCAATTTTTGCTGATCAATTTGTAAATTTGATTTTGTTCTATGATATTTAAGTGATTTTTCTTTTAGGTTTTGCAATGTAGATTTTAGATAATGAAGTCCTAACACAGTTTCGTGCGCTGAATGATCTAAACCTAAAAAAAGCTGTGGTGGTATTTTACTTAAACGAAGCAAAAGACTTGTATACGATTGTTCATTCTGTTTTAAAATCTTTTTTTTAGCATACAATTTTTTAATGCGTTGTGTTAGGAAAGTTATTTTTTCTTGATGTTCCTTTATATCATTTTCTTTAAGATGAAGATTTTCTTTTAATGTTTTAATCTTTAGATCAAGATGTTGTAATTTAGTGTTTAGTTCATCAATTTCTTGAAGTAATGTATCGCATTGTTTTTTCTGCGTCAGAACTGAATGTTTAATAGTACCAAATTGTTGCGGTAATGCATCGTTTTTTGCCTCTACCAAAAAAGGAAATAACAAACATATAAAGAATACATATTTTTTAATCATTAGACTTCTTTCGAAACTCTACTACTGTGGTCGATTGATGCGTCGCTTCGGTACTCAGATCCTCATGTATGAAGAATACACTGTGGTCTTCCGTGCCGAATCTTCTATCACTCGCCCCACATTAGCGAGTTTCGAAAGAAGTCTATTACAAACGACTTTTGCCTAATGCGTTAAAAGTGACATTCCACTCATCTTTTCTGGTTGTTCAATCTCCAAAAAGGACAATAATGTTGGGGCAACGTCACATAATTTGCCATTTTTTTTCAATAATAAAGAAGTTTTAAAACTTGTCACTAAAATAAAAGGAACTGGATTCATTGTATGTGCTGTGTGCGGTTGCTTGGTAACGGGATCATACATATATTCAATATTGCCATGATCTGCTGTAATGGCTAAAATGCCATTAACTTTTTGAACAGCTTCAACGAGTTGTTTAATGGCCTGATCCACATGAATCATCGCTTCTTTTGCAGCGTCAATAATGCCGGTATGACCAATCATGTCTGGATTTGCGAAATTTACCAAAATAAAATCATATTTAGTTGAGTTAATAGCTTCAATAAGTTTGTCAGTCACACCCTGAATGGACATTTCGGGTTGTACATCATAGGTTGCGATATGGGGTGATGGTATAAGAACGCGTTCTTCACCGGGAAAAGGTTCTTCGATACCACCATTAAAGAAAAAAGTTACATGGGCGTATTTTTCAGTTTCAGCAATTCTGAATTGGCGTAATCCATGAGATGAAATAAGTTCGCCCAATCCTTGATCCAAAGGAATAGGATGAAATAAAGACGGTAAAAAAGGTTTTAAATCATCAGCATAATCAACCATGGCAAGCGATGCTGCCCATTGGATGATTGTGGATCTTTTAAATTCATGAAAATCAGGCACAAGAAAAGCACGTAAAATTTGACGAATACGATCTGATCTATAATTAAATGAAATTAATCCATCTTGATTATTGACGCCCTCATAATCTTTATGTTTAAAAGGCAACATAAATTCATCTGTCACATCTTCTGCGTAAGATGCATTAATTTCGTCTGTATAAGATTCTACAGATTTTGCATGACCAACAATTATAGCATCATAGGCTTTTTGCGTTCTGTCCCATCGATTATCACGATCCATGCCATAATAACGCCCCATTAAAGTCGCTATTTTAACATTTGGTAAATCTTTAATATTATCCTGTATTATTTTTATAAAGGGCAATGCACTTTTAGGTGGTGTGTCCCTACCATCCAAAAATCCATGAATGGCAACAGGAATATTTTCTGCATTTAATAATTTAATGAACGCAATTAAATGATGAATATGACCATGAACACCACCATCGGATAAAATGCCTATTAAATGGCACGTTCCTTTTGATTTTTTTAAAGCCTGTATAAATTTAACTAAGGATGGTAGTTGGTTAAATGTATGATTTTCGATTGCTTCATCAATGCGGGGTAAATCTTGCATCACAATGCGGCCAGCGCCTAAATTCATGTGGCCGACTTCAGAATTACCCATTTGATCTTTAGGTAGACCTACAGCCAAACCTGATGCTTCAAGTAATGAACATGGATATTGATCCATTAAATCATCTAAAAAAGGGGTAGTGCCCGTTAAGGCGCAGCCTTTTTGGCCGTCCTGGCGTTTGCCCCATCCGTCGAGGATGCATAAAATAACTGGTTTTTTGCGTGTCATGCAATAATTAAATCAGCAATCTTATTTAAGCACAACATGCCATCAAGGGTTAAACGCAAATGATTGTCATCATATGTTAAAAATCCTTGGCTTTCTAAATCTTTTACTTGATCCATATGCAGGCTTTTATACCAATCCATACCAAAGATATCTTTAAAATCTTGATGTCTAACACCTTGATTTAAACGCAAACCCATCAGAAAAAATTCTAATGTTTGATCTTGCAACGGCAAGGATATTTTTTCTTTTTGGCCAAAATTTGTTTTTGTAACTTTTTCTGCCCATAATTCGGGTGATTTTACATTATAAACAGCATAACGTTGATCATCTAATACGATGCGCGAATGTGCACCTGGTCCTAATCCTAAAAAACGACCATATTGCCAATATAATCGATTATGACGTGATTCTTGCCCTAAGGCCGCATGATTAGACACTTCATAAGCAGGAAGACCTGCAGATGTCATTATTTCTTGTGTTAACACATAAAAATCACGTGCTAATTCTTCTTCTGGTAATTTAAAATCACCGCGATTGGCGGCTTGATAAAAAGCTGTGCCTTTTTCAAGTGTTAATTGATAAAGCGAGTAATGCTTTAAGCCAAATTCTAATGCTTCTTTTAATTCTTCTTGCCATTCATTAAGTGTTTGATCAGGGCGTGCATAAATCAAATCAAAACTAAGTCGTTCAAAATATTCTTGTGCAATTTTAATCGCTTCTTTGGCTTCTTTAACATCATGTTTACGCCCTAAAAATTTTAAATCTTTGTCGCGTAAAGATTGAACGCCGATAGATACTCGATTAATACCGATCGATCTAAAATCTTTAAATTTTTGGGCTTCTACAGTATGCGGATTGGCTTCTAATGTGATTTCAATATCATCTGCAAATTGCCAGTGTTTCTGCACTTCATTAAGAATTTTATTAAGGGCAATGGGGGAGGCGAGCGATGGCGTGCCACCGCCAAAAAATATGGTATCAATTTTAGGTTCAGGCATAATTTCAGCATAGGATTTTATTTCGTGCAAAATCCCTTTAAGCCAAGGATCTTCATCAAGATTTTCTCGTACATGGGAATTGAAATCACAATAAGGACATTTTGAAAGGCAAAAAGGCCAATGAATATAAAGACCAAACATTAACTAAAATACGTGCGTACTAATTGACGCATCGCAATCGCACGATGGCTTATTTTTTGCTTTTCTTCAGGATCCATTTCACCAAAAGTTAAATCTGATCCAGCAGGAATAAGGATCGCATCATATCCAAAACCATTATTGCCACGTGGTTCTTCTGCGATATCGCAAGTAATTTTACCTTCGACAAATTCAACATGCCCATCAGGCCAAGCGAGTGCTAAGACGCATACAACATCGGCTTTACGATCTTTTTTGCCATTTAATTCTGTTAAAACACGATTAATGGCGACTGAAAAATCTTTATTCTCGCCTGCCCAATCAGCCGAATAAACACCTGGATCACCGTTTAATGCATGAATGCAAATACCAGAATCATCCGCCAATGATGGCATGGCCGTTGCTTTTGCGATGGTGAGCGCTTTTAATTTGGCATTACCTTGAAAACTTGTTTCAGTTTCGGGTATTTCAGGTAAATCAAAACGTGTGACAGGAATAACTTCGACATAATAAGGACGTAAAAAATTTTGAAGCTCAATCAATTTTCCTTGATTTCGTGATGCAAGTACTAAGTTTTCATCACGAAAGGGTCTGATAATAGGCTGGCTCATTCTTTAATCCTTTTATACGTTGGTCTTATTATTTTGACAAAACATCTCGTTGCATTTGCAATAATTCATCAATCCCTTTACGTGCAAGAGTCATAAGTTTTGAATATTGCTCTTCCGTGAAAGGGGATTGCTCAGCAGTAGCCTGAATTTCAATAATGCGTCCGTCAGACGTTAACACAAAATTAGCATCCGCTTGTGCGTCTGAATCTTCATCATAATCAAGATCCAAAACAGGATTGCCTTGATATATGCCACATGAGATAGCTGCTACTTGAACTTTAAGGGGCATTGTTTTTATTTTTTTAGATTCGTGTAACTTTGTTAATGCTTGATGTAACGCAACGTAAGATCCCGTGATAGCCGCAGTTCTTGTGCCGCCATCAGCTTGCAAGACATCACAATCAATCTTGATTTGTCTTTCGCCTAAAAGTGATAAATCAATGATGGCACGCAAAGATCTGCCGATAAGTCTTTGTATTTCTTGTGTGCGTCCAGATTGCTTACCTTTGCTGGCTTCTCGATCCGTACGCTGTAACGTTGCGCGTGGCAACATGCCATATTCAGCGGTAATCCAACCTTGTTTTTTATCGCGCAAGAAAAACGGCACTTTTTCGTCAACGCTTGCAGTGCATAAAACATGCGTATTGCCAAAGCGTACAAGACATGATCCTTCAGCATATTTGCTGTAGCCTGGGATTAACTCAATATCGCGTAATTGATCAAGTGCTCTTCCAGATGGACGCATATTTGTTATTTCCTTGGTATTTAATTTCATGAGCCTTTTCCTGGATTTTGACTAAATTGCGTTTCGAATTTATTTTCAACATCTTTCCAATCGTCTGCATCACTTGGTGTTGCACCACGTTTAGTTATGTTAGGCCATTTTGACGCATAATCACGATTAACTTCAAGCCATTTTTCAGCATCTTGTGCCGTATCAGGAATAATTGCTTCAATAGGGCATTCTGGTTCACAAACACCACAATCAATACATTCGTCAGGATTGATAACGAGCATATTTTCACCGACATAAAAACAATCAACAGGACACACTTCAATGCAATCCATATATTTGCAGCGTATACAAGATTCAGTGACGACATAAGTCATGGAGGCTTCCTAAAAATTCAACTAAGAACATATAAACTTATAGTCTGTACCATGTTTTAGGGGAAAAATGCAAGTTTTTGTTGAAGAGTGTGGATAGGATTAAGGGAATTGAGTTGGGTGCGGTTCTCGTTTTTAAAAGATAGATATCATTGGGTTAATGTTTTTTATTAATTTGAATTCAATATGATATAGATTTATTTAAATAAATTTACTATAAATATGTGATTTAATTTTGGAGAAAATACAATGAAAAAACTTTTATCACTCGCTTTTGTTATGTCTGCTGTTTTTAGCTTTCATGCAAAAGTATATCCAATGATGCAATTGGTATTGCAAGAATCTTTAGATCAAAATGAAAATGTTTTAGATGACTTAGAAAAAGAAAAAATTGTCGATACTTTTATGGAAAAAGTACTTTCAAAATATGAAATAGTAAATACAACTTATGGATTTTTATATAAAATAGGTGAAGATTTTTTAAGTTCAGGTACGATTAAGAAAATTAAGAAGAAATTATTAAAAGGCAAATTTACTGAATTTTATTTTTTAGGAAAATTTATTGTAGATTATTTAGAAGAATTTTGTGATTCTATAACATGGATTGAAGAATTAAATTTAAATATGTACTCTCTTAAAACATTGCCAAGAAATATAGGTAATCTTAAATGTTTAAAATTTTTTTATCTTGCCAATAACGATCTGGAATCATTGCCTGAAAGTGTAGGAAATTTGGATAAATTAGAAAATATAAAGCTAGACCATAATAGAAATCTTAAATTTATACCAAAATCTTTTCTAAACTTAATAGAGAAATCTCTAAAAGTTGTAGAATTAAGAAATACAAATCTTAAAAAAACAGGTGAGACAGAACGTTTTGATGACACAATAGGTTATGATGATTTGAAACTAAAATTAATCGAATCTCCTCGTTATCATAATTGGTTTTATCGTGAGGATTATACAAAAGAACATCCCAGTGTGATGGAGTGGCATATATATTATGGAGATGCTTTTATCTCTCATGGTGGGGGTTATCTGGATTATTAAATGTCCACGGCACTCAACAGTTTTTACTATGCGCCAATCTTTCTACGCTCCGCGGCCATATCATTACTCATAAATGTGAACGCAATCTCGGAAATTAAAAAATGGCTGAATTAAAGTGTAACCGCTTGAATTAAAAATGAAAAATAAAGAACCGCGTCGTTGCGAATTCCCGTAGGGGGGTGTCTAGCAATTCTCGAACTATTTGTAGCTTTTTGCGTATTATCATGTTTGTATTTTAGGATATCAATTCCGGCAATACAAACTAAAAATCTTTCATAAATCTTTTTTTAAATAAACAGCTTTAACACCAGGGCAAGGTACATTATCAAGTATGCCAAAGATTTTATAATTGCGTTTTTTGTAAAAAGTTACAGCATCATGATTAATCGTATCCAGATACGCCAAATAACATCCTCTCAATTTTGCTTCTGATTCCAATTTATCCAATAAAGCTGTTGCATATCCTTGTTTTCTAAAATTTTCGATAACAAATAAATCATCAACATAAACAATATGATTGAGCGTTATTCTACCAACAACACCTGCGATCAATGTATCATTTTGCTTTACAACATATCGAACAACATCAGAGGGATAATCTCTTCCAACAAAACCAGGGACTATATTTTTGTTGAAATCAAAAAGCTCATTACTGAGTGCGTTTGTCTCTTCTTCAGTGCCTATTATTATCGTTAATTCAGCCTGCATTGCTTAATTTCGTTGCTAATTTTATATCGATATTATTGGCGCAACGAAAAGAACATCGGATTGTTGCTTGTGCAGCTGCAAGGCGTGCAATAGGCACACGATAGGGGGAGCAAGATACATAATCGAGCCCAATTTCCTCACAGAAATAGATCGATTCTGGATCGCCACCATGTTCACCGCAAATGCCTAATTTAAGCCCAGGACGTTGAAATTTACCGCGTTCGGTTGCCATACGCATTAATTCGCCAACGCCTTCAATGTCTAGACTTGCAAAAGGATCGCTTTTGAATATGCCTTGTTTACGGTAAGTTTGTAAGAAAGAACCTGCGTCATCGCGCGATAGACCTAAGGTTGTTTGCGTTAAATCATTGGTCCCAAAACTAAAGAATTCGGCATGTTCTGCAATCTCTTGGGCGCGTAAAGCAGCACGTGGTAATTCAATCATGGTGCCAATTTGGAAGGATATTGTTTTTTTCTTTTCATCAAAAACTTGACTTGCTACACGTTCAACTAATTTTTTCATGATCTCCATCTCAACCTTCGTGGCAATCAATGGAATCATAATTTCTATATTGGGCGTAATGTCGGCCACAAGAGCTGCTTCAAGAATAGCGCGTACTTGCATTTCATAAATTTCGGGGAAGCTAATGCCTAAGCGACAACCACGATGACCAAGCATGGGGTTCATTTCGTGAAGCTCTTCAGCACGTCTACGAATGATTTCGACATCAAGTTTTAAAAGATTGGCGATATCACGCATTTCACGATCGGAATGTGGCAAAAACTCATGTAAAGGGGGATCAAGCAAGCGAATGGTGACTGGTAATTCTTGCATGATATTGAAAAGTGCTATGAAATCATCACGTTGCACAGGTAATAATTTAGCCAGCGCATTTTTTCGTTCTTGTTCATTTTGGGCCAAAATCATTTGACGCACCCAAAGGATACGTTCTTCTTCAAAAAACATATGTTCTGTTCTGCAAAGACCAATACCTTCGGCGCCAAATTGACGCGCAACTTCAGCGTCTTTTGGGGTTTCAGCGTTTGCACGTACTTTTAAGTGACGGCGCGTATCTGCCCATTGCATTAATGTTGTAAAATCGCTTGATAAAACAGGTTGAATTGTTGGCACTTCGCCTAATAAAACTTCACCATTGCCACCGACAAGGGTGATTTTATCACCTGCTTTAACCAATGTACCTTGGATATTCATCGTTTGTTTTTGATAATCAATTTTTAAAGCGCTCGCGCCCACAACACAAGGACGACCCATTCCGCGTGCAACAACGGCAGCGTGACTTGTCATCCCACCGCGGCTGGTTAAAATGCCTTTAGCGGCATGCATACCATGAATATCTTCAGGGCTTGTTTCAACGCGTACTAAAATAACCGATTCACCGGCATTGGCACGTGTTTCTGCTTCGTCAGCTGTGAATACAACACGTCCTGATGCAGCACCAGGGGAGGCGGGTAATCCACGTGTTAAAAGTTTTTTAGGCGCTTTCGGATCCAAAACAGGATGTAATAATTGCTCAAGCGACAAGGGGTCAATACGGTTAATAGCTTCATCACGTGTAATAAGGCCTGATTCTGCCATATCGACTGCAATTTTTAAGGCTGAAGCTGCCGTTCTTTTGCCGGAACGCGTTTGCAACATCCATAATTTACCTTTTTGAATCGTAAATTCAATGTCTTGCATGTCTCTGAAATGACGTTCTAATTTTTGACGAATATCAGATAATTCTTTGAAGACCAAAGGCATCGATTCTTCTAAAGAAGGCTGATCTGATTTTTCAAGCATACGTGCGCGTTGCGTCAAGGATTGCGGTGTTCTAATGCCAGCGACGACATCTTCGCCCTGCGCATTCATTAAATATTCGCCGTAAAATTCGTTTTCGCCAGTTGACGGATTACGGGTGAAAGCAACACCTGTCGCGCAATTTTCGCCCATATTGCCAAAAACCATGGCTTGGACATTAACAGCTGTCCCGCCTTTGTCAGACATGTTGTGAATACGACGATAGGTAATTGCACGTTGATTCATCCAGCTGGAGAAAACAGCAGCAATGGCCTGCCATAATTGATCATTCACATTTTGAGGAAAATCATTACCCGTTCTTGCGCGAATAATTTTTTTATAATCCGAAATAATTTCCTGCCAAGCCGTTTCGCTTAGATCTGTGTCTTCACGTAATGCATAATTTTCTTTATAACGGCTTAAAATATCTTCGAAATAATGATGATCAACATTTAAAACGACATTGCCATACATTTGAATAAAGCGACGATAACTATCATAGGCAAAACGGGGATCTTGGGTTTTTTTTGCAAGACCTACAACAGTTTGATCATTCAAGCCTAGATTTAAAACCGTATCCATCATGCCTGGCATTGAGACATGTGCACCGGATCTAACAGATATTAAAAGAGGATTATTAGAATCACCCAAAACAAAACCTACTTTGTTTTCAAGCCATTTTATTGATTCTTTAATCTGGGTTTGCAATGAATCAGGGTAGTTTTTATTATGAAGATGATGATAGGCGCAAACATCTGTTGTAATCGTAAATCCTGGTGGGACGGGGATACCAAGTGAGCTCATTTCAGCAAGACTTGCGCCTTTACCACCCAATAATTCAGATTCTTGCGCATGTGTTTGCGGTACTTCACCTGCACCAAAACGATAAACCCATTGCTTCATGATACCCACCCCTTACCCTTCAATTTTTTGAAAATTCGCTATTTCATGAAGAGTTGATACAATATGTGTTAATAACCCAAGTCTATTTTCGCGTAATTCTTTTTGATCGCTATTTACAGTGATGCGCTCAAAAAACAAATCAACTGGCTGCCTTAGCATCACTAAGTATTTCATAGCTTGGTCATATTCTTCAAGCTGTATTTTTTTCTTTGCATTATCCGAAACATTATTAAGCATTGAAAATAAAGATTTTTCTTCTTCTTCCTTTAATAAGCCGACGATTACATTGTTTGTATATATTTTACCATCTTTTTTTTCTTCAATGCGTAAAATATTACCAGCACGTCTGTAAGCCGTTAATAAATAAGTACCTTCTTGTGTTTGCAAGAAATCTGATAAAGCTTCAACGCGCAAACATAAACGGGATAAATCGTCTTCTTGACCTGTTTTTTGATCCTGCGTAAAAATGGCATTTATATAATCATGCCTGATGCCTTTTTCACGTAAAAAGACTTTGAGACGATCGACAAAAAACTCCATAATCTCAGATTTAAGCACATTGAAATCTGTTGTACTTACTTTTGATCCATAAGATTTATATGAAATTTCAATAAGATTAAATAAGGGGATACGTAGATTGTTTTCTAGAATTAACCGAATAATCCCTAAAGCTGCACGTCTTAAAGCATAAGGATCTTTTGACCCTGTTGGTTTCATATCATTCGCAAAAAAACCTACAAGCGCGTCCATTTTATCAGCAATAGCAAGACTTATTGAAACAAGTTCCTTGGGGCATTTATCGCTGGGGCCAAGTGGTGCATAATGACTAGCGATCGCATCTGCGACTTCTTGTGATTCGCCATCATGCAATGCGTAATAACGTCCCATAATGCCTTGAAGTTCCGGGAATTCACCTACCATACCTGTTACAAGATCTGTCTTGCATAATAAAGCAGCGCGTGCGGCTTTTGTAGGATCTGCTTTTATAAAAGCTGCTATTTCTTTACTTAAAAGCTGCAACCTTTCGATTTTTTCTTTTAAGCTTCCTAATTTCTCGTGAAAAACAATAGATTCAAGTTTTTCAACGCGGGATAAAAGTGTTTGAGTTTGGTCTTGTATCCAGAAAAATTTGGCATCAAATAAACGAGATTTTAAGATTTGCTCGTTACCTTGAATGATTTTTTGACCATTATCTTTAGGAATATTATTCGTTACACATGCAAAATAAGGTGCAAATTCACCTTCTTTTGTTCTAAAGGAAAAGTATTTTTGATGATTCCGCATAGCAGTTTCTAAAACTTCGTATGGCACATCAAGGAAAGAAGGATCGATTGCGCCCATAAAGATTTGAGGCCATTCGCAAGCGCCTGCCATTTCTTGTAATAAAGCGGGATCCTCTTTCAGGACAACATTTTTAGTAGTAGCACAATTTTCAAGCTGATTTTTAATTTGTGTACGACGTTCATCTGTAGCAAGCAATACAAAACGTTTTTCAAGTTCACTTTTATAGTGTGCAATATCTGTTACTTGAAATGGATCTATAGCCAAAAAACGGTGGCCTTGAGTATGATCCGTAAATTTTAAAAAAGTGCCGCCTAAATCAAAACGACCATCAATAACTTTATTATTAAAAATCGCCAAAATATGATGTAATGGACGCACCCATCTAAAGCTATAATCACGCCAACGCATTGATTTTGGCCAGGGGAATGCGCGAATAATATCATTGGTTAAAAGGCTTAAAATATCAGCCATTTCTCTGCCTTGATGCATTTTTTGAGCCATATAAAACAGACCCTTATCTGTTTCTTTCTGGACGCAATCATCAATAGTAAGGCCAGCAGCTTTTAAAAAACCATCTAAAGCTTGTTGAGGTGCCCCAATTCGAGGTCCTTTTAACTCTTCAATACGGTTTTCTTGGCGAAGAGGCAATCCAATAATATGTGCTGCCAAACGACGTGGTGTCACATAAGGAATCACTTTTTCAAATAAGATATTTTCCTTTTGAAGTTTGTCTTCCCACAATTTTTTAAAATCTTGTAATGCTTGAAATTGCATACGCGCTGGAATTTCTTCAGAAAAAAGTTCAATTAAAAAATCAGCCATTAGATTAATTCCTGTGGATTAACGGTTTGAATTTCTTGAGATTGCATCCAAGATTCACAACATGCTTTGGCGAGTGTTCTAACGCGTGCTATATAAGACGCTCGTTCTTGAACAGAAATGACGCCACGTGCATCAAGCAAATTAAATAAATGACTTGCTTTTACGCATTGCTCGTAAGCAGGTAAGGTTATTTTGTGGCCTAAAAGGCTGACACATTCAAGTTCAGCATCTTTGAAATGTTCAAATAATTTATCCGTATTGGCAAACTCAAAATTATAAGCAGAAAATTCACGTTCATTTTGTGCAAAAACATCACCATAGGTAAATTTTCCAGGACCTTCTAGGCCATTCCAATTAAGGTCAAAAACGTGCTCAACATTTTGTAAAATACGTGCAATGCGTTCTAATCCATAGGTCATCTCGAATGATACAGGATCGCATTCAAAACCACCTAATTGCTGGAAATAAGTAAATTGACCAATTTCCATACCATTTAATTGTACTTCCCAGCCTAGGCCCCAGGCACCTAATGTAGGACTTTCCCAATCATCTTCTAAAAAACGAATATCGTTATTTTCAGTATCAAGACCGATGGCTTTAAGACTTTGAAGACATAATTCTTGCGCGTTTAAAGGCGACGGTTTCATTAATATTTGAAATTGATAAAAATGTTGAAAGCGAACAGGATTATCACCATATCGTCCATCTTTTGGACGTCTGGAAGGCTGAACATAGGCTACATTCCAGGGATTTGGACCCAATGGTCTTAAGGCAGTCGCAGGATGAAAAGTGCCTGCACCCATTTCCATGTCATAGGGTTGTAATATAACACAGCCTAAATCACCCCAAAATTGTTGCAATTTTAATATGATATTTTGAAATGAAACTGATTTGGAATTCATCATTTTTACGTATCCATGGATAAATCTTGAATGAAGTCGATATTAGAGGGGAAAAGGTTAAAGGTCAAAGAATTTTGGTAAAAATAGTCTTTTGAAATTCTTTTTGCTATACAAAAGCGTTTAAATGCGTATACTTTTATAAGACCTTAGTAGATGATTAAGAGACATTTGTCACCATGATTTTTTCGTTTTTGCAAAAAATATTCGGCTCTCCAAACGAGCGCATATTAAAACCCTTTAAACGTATCGTTGGGGAAATTAACGCTTTTGAGCCAATTTTATCCAAACTTTCGGATGCTGAACTTCAGGCGCAAACGCCTAAGCTTAAAGAAAGACTTCAAAAAGGTGAAACTTTAGATCACATTTTACCAGAAGCTTTTGCAACCGTTAGGGAAGCATCGATTCGTGTTTTAAAAATGCGTCATTTTGATGTGCAGCTTTTAGGCGGCATTGTGCTTCATAAAGGTATGATTTCTGAAATGCAAACTGGCGAGGGTAAAACGCTTGTCGCGACTTTGCCGACTTATCTTAATGCCTTATCAGGTAAAGGTGTACATATTGTAACGGTCAATGATTATTTGGCGCGTCGTGACTCTGAATGGATGGGTCAATTACATTCTTTCCTAGGGTTAAGCATTGGTTGTATTGTTCCAAAATTAAATGATAGCGAACGAAAAGCGGCCTATGGCGCCGATATTACGTATGGGACGAATAATGAATTTGGATTTGATTATCTACGCGATAATATGAAATTCAAATTACAAGACATGGTTCAGCGCGAATTTAATTATGCAATCGTCGATGAAGTTGATAGTATTTTAATCGATGAAGCGCGTACCCCTTTAATTATTTCAGGTGCTGCTGAAGATTCATCACAATTATATACGCAAGTGGATGTGCTGATTCCAAGACTTCAACCTGGCGATTATGAAAAAGATGAAAAAGCACGCTCTGTTACCCTAACAGATGCAGGAACTGAGCATATCGAAGAGCTTTTAAAAGGCGCAGGCGTTTTAACCCAAGGCACTTTATATGATGTGCCTAATGTGGCGCTTGTTCATCACGTTAATCAAGCCTTACGTGCACATCATTTATTCACACGTGATGTTGATTATATCGTTAAAGATAATAAAGTTATTATTATTGACGAGTTTACTGGTCGTATGATGGAAGGACGTCGTTATTCCGAAGGCTTACACCAAGCTTTGGAAGCCAAGGAACGTGCGCATATTCAAATGGAAAACCAAACGTTAGCGTCCATTACCTTCCAAAATTATTTCCGTATGTATGAAAAGCTTTCTGGCATGACGGGAACGGCGATGACAGAAGCCGCCGAATTTGAATCCATTTACAAATTACATGTCGTTTCTATTCCAACAAACGTTCCATGTATTCGTAAAGACAGCGATGACGAAGTCTATCGCACGGCTGCCGAAAAATACAATGCGATGATTACGCATATCGAAGAATCCTACAAAAAAAAGCAACCTGTTCTTGTGGGGACGGTCAGTATTGAAAAATCAGAGCTTTTATCAACGCTTTTAAAACAAAAAAATCTCCCGCATCACGTTCTTAATGCACGTTATCACGAGCAAGAAGCCTTTATTATTTCTCAAGCAGGTCGTGCAGGCGCTATCACCATTGCTACCAATATGGCGGGTCGTGGGACTGATATTCAGCTTGGCGGTAATATCGAAATGCGCATTAAGCAAGAGCTTTCAGGTATCGAAGATCCTAAAGAATTTGAAAAACGCAAAAATCAAATTATTGCAGAAGTTGCAGCCGAAAAAGAAATCGTGAAACAAGCCGGTGGGCTTTGTGTTATGGGTACAGAACGTCACGAAAGTCGTCGTATCGACAATCAGTTACGTGGTCGTTCAGGTCGTCAAGGCGATCAAGGGGCCTCACGTTTCTTCTTATCGCTTGATGATGAATTGATGCGTATTTTTGGTTCTGATCGAATGGATTCTGTTTTGCAGCGTTTGGGCCTTAAAGAAGGTGAAGCGATTTCGCATCCTTGGATTAATAAAGCCCTTGAACGTGCTCAAAAACGCGTTGAAGCCAGAAACTTTGAAATTCGTAAGCAATTGCTTAAATATGATGATGTGATGAATGATCAACGTAAGGTCATCTATGAACAACGCAAAGATTTAATGAGCGCCAATGATATCTCTCCTGCTATCCGTGATATGGAAGAGCAAGTCATTGAAGATATAATTATTCTTAATGTGCCTAAAGAAGGCGTCAAAGAAAAAGGCGTTTTAAAAAGCTTGCATGAAGAATGTTTACGTCTTTTAAAGCTCGATCTTCCTGTTGATGCTTGGGAAAAAGATCATTTATCAGCACGTGAAATAGAAAGCCGAATCAATAAAGCCTTGCGCGAAAAAATGGCCCAAAAAGAAGTGACTTATGGTGCCAAATTAATGCGTATAGCTGAAAAAAGTATCGTACTTCAATTGCTTGATCAATTGTGGAAAGATCACTTATTATCGCTTGATCATTTACGCCAGGGGATTAATTTACGTGCTTATGCACAACGTGATCCATTGAATGAATATAAGCATGAATCTTTTATGCTTTTTGAAACAATGCTGAAGCGTTTACGTGACCATACAGTTGGTATGTTGACTCATATGGAATTAAGCGAAACTGATCCTGAAGAAATTGAAGATGCCTATCCTGAAGCACCTCAAAAAGTTCAAGAAATTCATGGACAAGATATTTTTGAAGGCGATGAAGAGGGTGACGAACAAGACGATCAAAAGCCTAAAACTATACGTCACGCAACTGGACAAGTTGATCCGAATGATCCAAACACTTGGGGTAAAGTGCAACGTAATTCGCCTTGTCCTTGTGGATCGGGTGAAAAATATAAAAACTGCCATGGACGTGAAAATTAAAATTAACACCAATGTGTTTTTGATTAACAACCCAAACGATGAGGCAAAGTCTAGGAAAGGCGAGAACCGGAACGGAGTGTACCTTTTTGTGCATGAGTACCGGAAGACGCAGACTTGACGACGAATTTGTCCATAATTTGGGTTGTTATAAAAAGATATCCAAAATGGTTGACGTGAGGTCATTAATTGGGTATAAATTAGGACCACTTTTATAGAAGGTTAGAAGAATGAAAGTCGCAAATTCAATTAAGACGCTTAAAAACAGAGACAAAAACTGCCGTGTTGTACGTCGTCGTGGTCGTCTTTATGTTATTAACAAAGTTAATCCACGCTACAAAGCACGCCAAGGTTAATTAAGACATGTCAAACGAAGTCCTTAAAGGCCAAGTTGGTGGCATTTCGGCTGATCAACTTCGTTCTTACATAGAACGTATTGAAAAGCTTGAAGAAGAAAAACATGAAATATCTGAATTTGTTAAAGATATTTTTCTTGAAGCGAAAAGCTCCGGCTATGATCCAAAAATTATGCGCCTTATTTTAAAGCAACGCAAAATGGATCAAGACGACATCCAAGAACAAGAAGTCATGCTTGACGTCTATCGTCGTGCTTTAGGCATGGAACTTCCTGATATAGAAGAAGCTGCATAGGGTTCAAAACCCTTGCAGTTTTGTTCATTTTATTCATAGAATATTTCTCAATTTTATCCTTTACATCCCTTATTAAGTTCATTAACTTTGGTTAATAGCCTTTTTTATGGGTGACAAATTTAAAAAAAACAAAAGCTAAGGGAAAAATATGTTCAAAAAATCAATCTTATTGTCATGTGCTGTTTTAATAATAACTAATGTACATGCAAATCCAAAATGTGAAGAATTGTGGAATCAATACATTTCCTTGGAAGAAACAATTCGACCACATCAAAACGATTTAATGAACAATATTACTGATAAAACAATAGAACAAAAAGTAGATGATTATAATAATGCGAAAATTTACGTTTTAGACCAAACAAAATTATTATCGGATGAAGTCAAAAAAGAAAATTGTCTTGAGTATTTTAAAGATAAATTATTACCTGAGTACGAGAAACATAAAAAAGATTATGAAGAAAAAACAAAAAATGAAGAAAACGATGAATTAAAAAAAATATTAGAAACATCTTTGTCAATAATAAATGAAACACTCGAAACATTAGAAATGTCAGGAGAATCTTCAGCAAAAATTGTTGGCGCTGTTGAGGAAGACATTCCGTAAGACTTAAAAAAACATAACAGAGGGAAACATTATGTTTAAAAAATCAATCTTACTTTTAGGAACTTTTTTCGTCTTATCTGATGTTTCTGCCATGCGCGTGTTTTCATTAGCAGAACTTAATAACTTGGAATGTTCAAAACAACAACTCACTGTAAAAATAGAAGATATAGCAAATGCACTTGCAAGTACAAAACCTTCAGTTGAATTAGAGCACCATGAATTCATAGTAGATTTTGTTAAATTCGCAACGCCCGATAATCTCAATGAAAACATAGTATCTCCAACTGATATAACTGAAGAAATGATAAAATTAATAGAAAGACAAAAAGAGCATAAATATTCTACACGCATACTAGAAAAATATGATGAAGAAAAACGTAAAGAAGAAAAATTTATAAAAGAAGTTAAACGATTTATAATTTTTCTAATGACATCTGAAAATTTTAGTACAGAAGAAAAAATAGAATGCTTGGAAGTGATGTGCTTACCAATAGAAATGAAGAAACTAACCATTAAATTAATTAAAGAAATACCCGTCGAATTCTTAAAAGAATATATTAAAAAAAAAGAAGCTGTTGAAGAATCAGAAGTTTTAGTAGAAAGAAACATACCTCACAAAAATTCTACAGAACTGTTAATAGAATTACTTATTGCACAAGAAATGTTTTGTGAAGCTTGTGAAGAGCAAAAAGCATTGGAACTAAAAGAATTATCAGTAACATCAGATAAACAAGACGAACACGATGAAACCACGCAAGAAAATATAAACTGAAAGGAAACATCATGTTTAAAAAATCAATTTTATTTTTAGGAACTTTTTTCGTTTTATCGAATAGTTTTGCGATGGGACCGTTTCCATCATTAGAAGAACTTAAGTTGCAATTTGAAAAACTACGACCCACTTTGGACATGCAAATGCAAGCTACAGCAAATGCGCTTGCAAATACAGAACCTACTACATTCAGCAAAATGATGTCTGAACAATTCGAACAACTTAAACAAGATTCCGTGCAATGCGTAGAACCTGCAATTGAAAACACCACATCCGAAATTGATCTATGTATAAACTCAGCAAGACTAGAACAACACCTTATGTTATGCAGAGAAATAATGCGGATTTATCTAGAAGAAGGACAATCAAGAGACCGATATAAAGAAGTGAAACATGATGAAATCAAGCAAGATAGTGGTGAAAAAACAGAACCTTTAACTGAAGAAAAAGTAGATGTAATGGAGATGCTTATAGAATTAATGGAAAAAGAACGAAGAGATGCATTTCAAAGGTCGCTAGAAGATAGAGATTTTATGAGATTGTTACCTTAAACAAGACGAATATAATGAAATCACGCAAGATTAAAATCTATCTTTCTTTGTTGGCTGTATCATTGCTGCTTACCCTTGTGCTTAACCAATATCTAAATCAACCTGAAAAATCTCTACAAATGGTAAAGCCAAAGACTCAAAAGATTATCCTTATTAATGATCACATTCCTGCAAATAGCATTATTAATGCGAAATTTTGCGAAATGAAAGATTATCCGATTGAATTGATTCCTGAAAATGCACTCAGAGATCTTGCGCAGATTGAAGGTCAAAAAGCTTTTTACCCTATTTTTAAGGGTGAAATTTTAACAAAAGCTAAACTTATCAAGGCTGAAATTCCACCTGCACATTTTACATTACAGCCAAATGAACGTGCTCTTTTTTTGCCCATTAAAGAAAATTTGCAATTACAACCAGATGATAGGGTTGATCTTGTATTAACGCATAAATTTAAACGCATCAAAGAAGGAATTGTGAAGGAAAAAACACAATCTCATATTTTAGTGCAACATTTACGCGTACTTGATGTGCCTCAACCTGATAAATCCAAATCTTTAGAAAAGCCAGGTGTTACCTTTGCTGTTCTTGAAAATGATGTGTCTAAAATTCTTTTGGGTGCTGAAATTGGTAAGATTTCCTTTGTTAAATATCCGGAAACATCTGAAAAAAAAGCTGATTCAACTCTAAAAATTACTGAAAATGCCTTTATAAAACCTAAAAAGAAAAAACAAAAAGAAGTGATTTTTATTAAAGGGCAGAAAACTGAGTCTTATGTATTTAAAAATTAAAAGCGTTATCATTTTATTCTTCATCTTAATAAATATAGACGCAAAAGCTGATACATTATCTTTATGTCAAAACCAATCGCATGAAATTCATTTAAAAAAAGCTGCCTCTCAAATCGGTATCGTGAATCCTGATATTGCAACGATTCATATGGCCAATCCTCAAAAGCTCCATCTTTATGGATTAAAATCTGGTATCACAAGTGTTTATGCGCTTGATGAAGCTGGACACGAAATGATGCGGCATGATGTTAAAGTCAGTCTTGATTTGCGTCCTTTGCAAGAAGATTTGCATCGGATTTCACCGCAAATTCAAGTAACCTCTATTAACATGGCATTACGTGTACAGGGTGAAGTTGCCTCTCCTTTAGAAGCCTCTGAAATTATTGATATCGTACAAGCCTATGCGGGCGAATCAAAAATTATCAATCACTTACGCGTGACGCAATCAACGCAAGTTAATTTGCGCGTCAGGGTCGCTGAAATTTCACGCCATATTGATAAAGAATTGGGCATTAAATGGCGCAGTATTTTACGTCCAGATCATTTTGTTTTGGGTCTTACAACTAATTTCGCTTCCTCTGTTTCAGAATGTAGTGGTTTCAGATTTGGGCATGTAACACACGATCAGGATATCAATGTGTTTATAGATGCATTGGCGGCCGAAGGATTGATTACGATTCTTGCAGAGCCCGATTTAACAACGCTTTCAGGTCATACAGCAAGTTTTTTAGCGGGTGGTGAGTTTCCTGTGCCCATTTCCAATAATAGGGACAATGTTGAAGTTGTTTTTAAAGAATTTGGCGTCAGACTTTCTTTTACGCCTGTTGTTCAAGAAGGCAAACGTATCAGTATTAAAGTAGCACCAGAAGTAAGCGAAATATCAGAAGCCCATTCAGTCGTTGTGAATGGGTTGCGCATCCCTGGTCTTAAAACGAGGCGCGCTGAAACCATGGTTGAATTAATGAGTGGCCAAAGTTTTGCAATCGCTGGGCTTTTGCAACAAAATACAAGCTCGGGTATTTCAGGCTTGCCACCATTGCATGAAATGCCGATTATTGGAGCATTATTTAGGTCATCGCGCTTTAAACAAAAAGAATCAGAGCTTGTGATTATTATTACACCGTATTTGGTACAACCCGTGCCCGCCGGTCAAAAATTAATGACACCTTTAGATCATTTTATACCTGCAAGTGATTTTGAGCGTGAAATAAAGAATAAACTAATTCGTACGCATGGACCTGAATTTGATCTAACTAAGATAGGGTTTATGTTAAAATGAGATATAGTTGTAATGACCTCTTTTCCTACGTCTCGCGGCTTGTCCGCGGGATCCAGAAAGTTTCTGAAACGATTAGCCTAATAATATTTAGATATCTTCTACAGCATTATGGATCCCGCGGACAAGCCGCGGGCATATCATTACCCATAAGTGTTTCAACCTATTGATTTTTAATATAATTTTTGCGACAATGTTTTCTTTTTAGGGAGCATTATTCATGAATTGGTCTGAAAGTG
>JAUXUR010000042.1 GCA_030680745.1 Alphaproteobacteria bacterium | reverse complement strand
TTTGAAAAAATAAATCGATGTAATTATGTTAATTTTTTGCTAGCATTTGTTATAGATTTAATTGGTTAAAAGTGTCGTGTACTATGAGAAAATTTAGACATTCCATTATCTTGGGCTTATGCGAATGCTTATGCGCGCCTTAAAGAGTTTGAAAAAAATAATACGTCTATCGCACAAATTATAGGATGTTTACCAACAGAAGCTTTAGAAAGACTTTTTGATGAGCATGTTCAAGATCCTTCTATTCCTCTTTCAATAACAACGTTTAAGAATTATATTCTTGATATTGTTGATTTAATGGATCTATGCTTTCATCATAGCGAAAAAGAATTATGGAAAGCAATAATTGATGAAGTGTTTTCAAATAAAAACAAAGGTAATGCTGATGACTTATTCAGTCCTGTTTTTTTAAAAAAGCAAGGGATAAGCATTGAAAGTATTAATTTTTCTTTTTTTGATAATACAGGCCCTTACTTAAGTCCAGTAGAAGTAGGACCTAATAGAAATGCTCATGATAAAAAATATAGCCAAACAAACAGAAAATTTATTATAAATCATGATTCATTACATAACGGTGATACAATTCGATATTTAAAACCTAGTAATGTATTTTCTTTATTTCAACAATTTTATGAATGTATTGTTAATGCAGAAATCGGTAAAGAAAATCTTGATGTTCTTCAATTAGGGTTTTATCTTTTGACGCATGAACATCCTAGTGTATGGGAGCATTATACGCATGCAAATGAATCAAATTTAGTTGATATGCTTAAATATGGCATTGATGCAACAATTGACTTGCTTTTCTCTAACTTTCTTTATACTGACGCAGATACGTATGTCGTTTTATATAAAGACTCACTTGAAGGTATTGTTAATCTAGTTAAAAAATATAATACAGAAAAAGATAGTGTTTTCTCTGCTACGTGCAATAACCTTAAACATACCAATAGGTCTGTGCAAAATTTAAGTGATTTAAAACTCTTTTTAAACGCGTTTAAAACGAAATTTAAAAAGGCAGCGAAACAAATATGTTGTAACCTTGATCAGATTTAATCTCTTCCAAATTTGAACAAAATCTATACGTAACACCAAAAGATATCTCTTGAGGTGTTACGACTATCTATTTTTCTGCCAATTTTTCCGTAGCCAATTCAAAAACTTTGTAAACGCAAAAAGCACTACTTTACTTAGTCTTTCATGCGGATTTAAGCCGATAAGTTTAAAAGACATGTCAATATACGTTCTAAAAGTCTTAAACGAGTCAAGAAACAATTTTACGCTTTTCTAATTACCATTTTCTTATTTGATATGCATAAATAACAACAAGACAATTTACGTCTTTGCCTCCAATTTAAAATCAACGACATTATCTTAATAAAAATTTAACTATTTTTTGATACATTTAATAATAAAATCGTTTTTATGGAGGCTGTTATGTTTAAAAAATCTTCTATATTGCTATACATGATTCTTTTTTATTGTACGTTTAATAATAATGCCACAGCATTACAGGATACATCTGATTATGCAATCTCTCCAAAAGAAAATGCTATAAGTGAATCACCTAAAATTGCTAAAAATAAAACAATACAAAAAACGACGAAAAAGAAAAACACAAAAAAAACGCCACCTAAACAAGAAGTAGATCAGACTGAAACTCTTTTTTCAGTTAAAGGCGCAATAAAGGATGTTGGCCACGGTATTAAAGATACAGCCAAAAAAGTTGGAGGCGTTGCAAAAAAGGGCGCTGAAAAAACTGCCGATCTTGCAAAAAAAGCTGCCAAAGAAGCCAAAAAAGCTGGTAAAAAAGGCGTTGATATTGCAAAACAAGGTGCTAAAGAAGTTAAAAAAGGTGTTAAAAAAGTTTTTACCATGAGTGTTGATTTTGCGAAAAAAGTACCTTGGACAACTGTTTTTACAGAAGGACTTAAAATTGCAGTTCCTGCTCTTAAGGGATGCGTAAAAAGCGGTATTGCAGCCGCTGTACCAGCAATAATGGCAGGACCAGAAACATTGGGACTTGGTACTGTTGGCACGTTGGCAGGGGCTTGTGCTATTGGTGGCGCAAAATCAAGCATTCCAGCAATTCTTGGTGTCACAAAAAATGTATTTGATTCTTGGTCTAATAAGAAAAAAGCCGATGAGATTCAAAAACAAATTGATTTAAATCAACAAGATGCAAACGCTGTTAACAACTCTATTGGTCAAGCAAATAAAGCAAAAGCTTCCTTAAAAAGCAAAGACGAAAAAGATGCTGCTGATGTTGCGATTACAAAAGCCAAAGGCACAAAATCAACTATTGATGGTTTTGTTGGTCAACTTAAAGCCGAACAAAAAAAATACAAATAACAAGCAATTAACTAACGGAAAAAGGCTCAATCTGAGCCTTTTTCTATAACGAAATAAATAAAATCAATTTTTCTGCTGCCAATTCAAAAACTTTGTAAACGCAAAAAGCGCTATTTTACTTAATTTCCCATGAGGATTTAAGCCGATGGGTTTAAAGGACATGGCAATGATGCGTTCTATGTGGTGAGGCTTGTAAATCTGATACGACAACCGCGCATATTCAGCATTAGAAGCTTTACGGTTATAAGGCGTTTGGATGTTGTTAGCAGCATAAAATGCATAAGAAAGTTCATCATCTTGGCTTTCTAAAATGCGTTTGATAACAATCGACAATCGTTGAAAAAAATTCAATTTATCTTGTTTGTTATGTACTTTAAAATGATCATAAAATAATTTGTAATGCCTAAATTCATCGGCTGCAATTTTTTGTGCAATTTGTTTTAAAACGGGTTCTTTTGTGGCTTCAGTCAAGGCCGTATACATAGAACTTGTTGCTGTTTCAACAATACAGCGTGCAATTAACTCACCTGAGCGAGAGCCTCTAACAGAAGTCGTTTTATCCAATGGAATTTGATAGCCGTCAGAAAATTTTCGAAATGATGCATCAAACGAAAAGCTTGGATCAGCAAGTTCTGCCCATTTACCAAGGACCACACCATGCTGCACTTCTTCTTCTGCCCATTCTGTTGCCAATTCTTTAAAATCAGGTTCATCATTGAAAATATTATGCAAATAAGCAGCATAATGGCGTCCATTATACTCAACAAGGGAGGCTGTTTTAATAACAGGAATAATTTGAGGATCCACTAAAGAGGGGTCAAATTTATCCCAATCTATGTCCTCGATCGTCCAATGCTTCATTTCAATAAAAGCCCATTTTATGGTCAAATGCGTCGTCAGATTTGCTCAATCATTTTTCAAATTAAGTGAGCACGATTTACACACTTTGGATATTAAAGCATTTTTTTTGTTTTTTGGAGCTATTTTTATGATTAACCCTTTTCATTTTTTTTATATGTCTTAGAATGTACACATATAATTCATGAATCTAGAAGAAGTGTTTGTTTTGGCCAAATTAAAATCGCAATATATATGTCAAGCTTGTGGCGTTTCCTTTCCTCGATGGACAGGTAAATGCGATGCATGCGGTACTTGGGATCAAATTGTAGAGGAAAAACCATCTTCCTCTGCCGGATTTTTTATGAAAAAATCTGGGTCACGCCTTGATACAGTTGATTTATTGACACCTATTGTTATTCCTAAAAGACTGATGTCAAATACGCAAGAATTTGATCGTGTGACAGGGGGCGGCCTTGTTCCAGGAGGTGTTGTTCTTATTGGTGGCGATCCTGGTATTGGTAAATCAACTTTAATGCTTCAAATGGCATCACGATTATCCCATCAAACACCAACGCTTTATGTCTCTGGCGAAGAAGCTATCGACCAAATTCAAAGTCGTGCACATCGACTAGGCGTTGCACAATCACCTTTGGCGCTTGCGTCCAGCACTAATTTAAAAGATATTATTGCGACAATTGAAGGACCACAAGGCGCTAAACTTGTGGTTATTGATTCGATTCAAACAATGTTTTTAGATGATTTGGAAGCCTCTCCTGGGACAGTGTCGCAAGTGCGTGCGTGTTCGCATGAATTAGTCACTATCGCCAAAAAACGCAATGTTGCTATTTTAATCGTTGGTCATGTGACCAAAGAAGGACTTATTGCGGGCCCTCGCGTTCTGGAACATATGGTTGATACAGTGCTTTATTTTGAGGGCGAACGTGGTCATCATTACAGATTATTGCGGACTGTTAAAAACAGATTTGGCGCGACAAATGAAATCGGCATTTTTCAAATGACCGAAACGGGGCTCGAGGAAGTCAAAAATCCATCTGCTTTATTTCTATCAGAACGTCGCGAAGGTGTGAGTGGATCAAGTATTTATGCAGGCCTTGAAGGTACGCGTCCAGTTCTCGTTGAAATTCAAGTATTACTCTCGAAAACAGCTTATGGCATGCCAAGACGGACGACGGTTGGGTGGGATTTATCGCGTCTTGCCATGATATTGGCCGTTCTTGAAGCGCGATGTGGTCTTAATTTTGCGAATTACGATGTCTATCTTAATATTGCGGGTGGCCTTAAAATCACAGATCCATCATCGGATTTATCGATTGTTGCAGCGCTTGTATCTGCTTATTTTGATATTCCTTTGGATCCCAAAGCCATTTTTTTAGGCGAAATAGGATTGTCTGGCGAAGTACGCATGGTGCCGCATATGGATGTTCGGTTAAAAGAGGCTGATAAATTAGGCTTTACTTGTGCTTTTATTCCAGATATGCGATCTTTAACAAAGCAGATACATTTAGAAAGCATGACCTTGAATCCAGTTGATATGGTTAAGAAATTAGTAACAGACATGGCGAATCAACGCAAAAATCAAACAACAGAAGAAATATTAGGGGAGTAATACCAAATGTGGGAGCAATATTTACCAACAACGCCAACAGATATAGTGCTTGTTGTCATACTGGTATTATCGGCCCTTTTTGCCCTTTTCAGAGGCTTTGTCCGTGAATTTTTAGCCATTCTTGCTTGGGTTGGTGCCTTTTTCGTCACTATTTATTCATTTGGCTTTACCTATAAATTCTTTCACGGCTTTATTGATAATGAAATGGTTGCTCATGGTCTATCGGCAGCCCTTTTGTTCCTTATCAGTTTAATAATATTTTCCCTTATTGCACATACAATTGCATCATGGATTCATAAAACCCCCTTAAGTTCATTAGATCGCTTTTTAGGTCTAATTTTCGGCGTATTGCGTGGTATGTTGTTGATTTGCCTTTTATATATCGTCGTTGTTTGGTTCTATAAAGACAAGGAATTGCCTGTTTGGGTAACCCAAGCTAAAACATTGCCGCTCATTCAAAAAGGAGCAAATTATTTGGCTGATTTGGTTCCTGAAGAGCAACGCATAAAACTGATTAAAATGTTCCAAGAGTTCATTTCAGATAAGTCTGAAAAAGAAGAAGAGAATTTTATGAAGGATTCAGCCACTGCGCCAAGTAGTGCTGTTGGAAAAGGTCCTATTATTAAACATCGTTCTGAACAAAATCCACAGCATAATAATGTGATACATCCTTATACAAAACCAGAAAATGTGACACCTTCTCATCATCCTGCAACACCTACAAATAATGCGGCAAACAGGCCGCTAGACGATCCTATTCATGTTGAAACAAAACCAGCACCTGCATCACCTTCAGCAGCTGGCGCTGATGAAACCCCAACGCCAGGATATGATCAACAAACACGTGATCAAATGGATCAATTGGTGAAAAAGAAACAATAATGGTTGAGTCGCAAAAATATGCTTTAATTACCGGTGGATCTCGGGGATTTGGTGCTGCTTTTGCGTGTCTTTTAGCGCAAAAAGGGTATCATTTGATACTGCTTTCAAAGCAAAAAAAAGGACTAACTGAAACTGATGATCAAGTTCGAAAATTAGGCGGTAATGCAACACTAATTCCTTTCGATTTACGTAATGTTGATCTAATTGATGCATTAGCTTTTTCGATTGCTGAAAGATTTCCCCATATTGATTTGCTGATGCTTAATGCCGCTTATTTAGGTCAGCTTCGTCCTTTAACGCATATCACAAACGAATTTTGGGACGATTGTATATCAACAAACTTAACGTCCAATTTTAGATTATTGCGTGGGCTTGAGCCATTACTGAAAAAAACGCCTCAATCTGATCTTATTTTCGTAAATGATGCATTAGCTGAAAACCCGCAACCTTTTTGGGGACCTTATGCGATTTCTAAAGCTGGGTTTTTAGCAATGGCGCATATTTATAAAGCAGAAACGGCATCTGTTACCAATATCAACACACATATTTTTATGCCCCATCCAATGCCGACGCATCTACGCGATAAAGCAATGCCTGGTGAAGATAAAAATGCTTTAACGTCTTGTGATGAAGAGGCACTCAGGTTGTGGGCAGAGATACAAAACACCACAATGCAAGAATTAAAAAAAACAGCCTAAAATTTTTTTGCGTGTAACAAAATGATTCGACTAAGATTAATTTTTTTTTATAACTCCTTACACTCCGTGGGCACATCATTACCCCTAAGTACGCTCTCCTCCTACGTCCCGCGGGCATAACATTACCCATAAGTATAATAACCTATTGATGCTTAATATGAATTTTTAGACAATGTCCTCTTTTTAAGGGGCATATCTATATTATGCGCGTAAAAGAACCTTTAGTTTTCTGTCGTTGCGAGTTTCCCACCACCTAAAAGGGTCGGACTTAAAAGGAATGACCAAATTCGCAAACATGTGTATAAAAAGCTTGTGCGACCTGGAGGCCGTCGAAGCATTGGTGTTTGAAGAACCCGTTTGCGAGTCTGGTCCGCAGAAAGTAGCGAACTTATCAATGGTGGAGCAAGCTACCCCGATTAGAAGAATGCGCTATATTAGCTTTCTGTAGGACGCACTTGATATTAAGTGGAGTCCAATATAGATGATAAAACCAAAGAATTCAAAAG
>JAUXUR010000041.1 GCA_030680745.1 Alphaproteobacteria bacterium | reverse complement strand
TGATTCAAAAAGGTCAGGTCATAGGACATGATTCTTCGTTATCAGCTTTTCAGAATTTTTGCACTCTAATGGCGTAGTGTATCAAAAAGAGGTGGATTGTTTATCTAATTTTACTTAACTCACACAGATGCGACAGAACCGGTCGCACAAGCTTTTTATACACATGTTTGCGAATTTGGTCATTCCTTTTAAGTCCGACCCTTTTAGGTGGTGGGAAACTCGCAATGACGAACCCATTGATTTTTAATAATTCTAATTCCAGACTTGCGGTATTATTATTCTTTAGGTAAATATTTAAAAAGAATATGTATAATACCGATACGCTCTTTCTTTGGGTAGCCTAAAAATAAATTAGGATATTTACGATAATGTTGTGCAGAGTCTTTTAATTTATCTCTCGCTTTTTTATGCCCGCCTTGCGAAGCATGATGAAGGTTTAAAAAATAATCAAAAGGAATATTTGCACCATAAGGTTTAACATAATTCCTCATGATAGAGCATGCTAATTTGTAATAAAAGTTACTCCCTGATGCCATAACAGGTGATGTAAGAAGAAGAAGAAATAATAAAAAAATTGGTTTTTTCATATTCTTATCCCTTTGAAAACTACACTATGAGCTTAACGCTTTATTAAGTCTAATACGCTTCTAAAAAAAAATATAGCCAAAAATTAAAACTAAAAAATACATTTAATTCATATAGATAGTAAATTATTATAAAAAAGATAAGGTTATTTTTGTTAATGGTATTTCGTCATCTTCTATTATTTCTTTAAAGCATGATATTGTTTCTTTATCATTTGTGCTTCTATCTATAAAATCCAAAATTGGTTTTTTTTCAATATCAGTAAGCGCCATTTCGATAAAATATTCATCATTGAGTAAAATTTGAATATTTGATTGTACGTCTTTAGAATCAATTTGAAACTTTAAAATAAATTTTTCAGAAGATTTTTCTATAGAAACATTATCAACTATATGGAAAAAAATAATGTTTAATTCTTTAGCATTTAAAATATTAGCATCAACATCTTTAAAATTTAAAACATAGTTTTTGAAAGATGCGTAAGATATAGTATTATTAAAAAAAATAAAAAATGTAAAAAAAATAGTTAATATTGCTTTCTTCATTTGATATCCTTTTTTAAATTCGCTTTATAAACAATAGGCAATTGGTAAATTTTTTTATAATAGGGTCATTTTATCATGAGTATTTATAAATTAATAGTCCAAACTTATGATCTATTGTTTCTTATTTACGGCTTTGTTTTATGAAAATATGTTGAAAAATTTGGCAAGAAAACGCTTTTTTTACCGCGCCTTATCCTTTTGAGAAAAATAACACTCGATCAAATATAAATAAAGACCACGAATTTTTAGGTGATTTCAATATACAATCTTCTATAATGAAACTTGATCAACGTAATCTGACGTGTAAGAATCACAATACGTTAAAGTTAATATAGATAGATACAAAAAGGTCAAAAAATGCGTCAATTTTTTTATATATTATCCTTCAGTATTATTCTTCACACGCCATTTGTATTATATGCAAACGATTCTTCAGATGATGAAACCTCTTCTGAATTTTCTAGTGATGAAGCATTTGCTGATGATCCCAAAGAAATGAATGCACAACTTGAATTTTTAGAAAATGATTTCGCTGTTTTAGAATTAGCTGATAAAAGCGCGTTACCATCTAAACATACAGAATCTTATTTTTTTTCAAATGTTAGAACAATTACAAATCTTTTAGATAATATAAGTATATTAAGAGAGAATATATATAATGCTTTTTTTAAAAATTATATCCAAAATAAAATAAAAAAACTTCATAAAGAATCTAATGATAAAAATCATAAAATAATTTATACACGATTTATCAATTGCTTAAATGAAGAAAACAACTTTTATAATTTTTTAAGTACTGTTGACGTGTTTCCTTATAACATTCAACATGAATTAAATGTTATAAAAGAAACGCTTAACATTGTCAATTTGCCAAAAAAAACACAATTTGTTTTAATGAAATTTTCAACTTTAACCAATGAGCATCTTGATAGAATTATCTTAAAATTAGAAAATGCAAAAAGTACAAAAATTACTTTTAATCAATTTTTAGAAGAATTAGAAAATATTGATGTATTGCTTAGTCAAGCAAGTTCTATTTTTGGAATGCTTTTAGCAAGCGAAAAATTATCTCTTGAAAATGAAGATAGTTCAACTGATCATTTTAATGATGAATCAGATAATAGTTCAGAAGAGAATAGTGAACGGCAATTCCAGCTAAGACTTATAGAAAGATGGAAAGATTTGGTAGGGCCTACGCATGAATAATTTTGGCAATTCATCCTTATATATTGCCTCTTATCAGATCTAATCCAAAATGCTATAAGTCTTAACATGAACTTATACACGATACCCACGGGCGTTTCTTTTTTAGATTATTTCGTTGACGGCATTTTAGAAAATTATGGTGCCGAACCCCTTATTTTAAGCCAAATTCATATTTTTTTACCGAGTAAACGAGCTTGTCATCAATTTACGCCTTTGTTTTATCAAAAATATGCTGAAAAATTTAACAAAAAAACACTATTTTTACCGCGTCTTATCCCTTTAGGCGAAATTGCACTCGATCAAATCGAAATAAGTGACCTCGAATTTCTTGATGATTTTAATGTTAAACCGTCGATTTCGTCCCTTAAACGACAATTTATTTTAGCGCATCTTATTTTTGCGTGGAGTAAACAACAAGATATTGGCCTACATCGTTTTGATCAGGCGTTTACACTCGCCCAAAGTCTTTCTAATTTTTTAGATCAATTACAATCAGAAAATATTCCGCTTTCAAAACTTCAAACACTCGTGCCGTCGCTCTATGCCAATCATTGGCAAGTAACGCTTGATTTTTTAATGATTATATCCAATCATTGGCCAAATATTCTTGAAGAAAATCAAAAACTTGATCCTATTGCGCGACGCAATCATTTGTTTTCAGCCCTTATTGATCTTTATGCTTCCTCACCACCCGCATATCCTGTACTGATTGCTGGATCGACGGGCACTTTTCCAATGACAGCGCATTTAATGAAGCAAATTCTAGCATTGCCTCAAGGTCATGTCATTTTGCCAGGCCTCGATTTGGATATGGAGGAAGACGATTGGCAGCATGTTAAACATCACCCAACCCACCCTCAACACCAATTGAGTAAATTATGCCATCAAAATCAATGGCATAGAGACGATATCAAAATTTGGCATAATACCGAAAAATCAACATTTCAATCAGCTTTTTTATCTTCTCTTTTTAATCCAAAGGGTAAATACGCCTTATTACCACCTGAAAATTTAGGATTTCTGGACAATTTGACGTATCTGAATTGTCAAGATCATACAGAAGAAGCCAATGTCATTGCATTAATCCTTAAACAAGCAAGCATGGACGCCCAAAAAAAATCAGTGCTTGTGACTGGAGATCGTGATCTTGTCAGACGCGTCAAAGCAAGTCTTGCAAGATGGCAAATAGAAGTTGACGATTCCCATGGAACGCCTTTAATTCAAAGCCAAGCAGGACAATTTTTACTTATTTTACTCGATTTAATTCAAGGCAATTTTGAACCCATATTATTGCTGAATTTTTTAAAGCATCCTTTTATTTATCCGGAAACGTCTTTGTTTTTAGAGGATTTAGAACAAACAGCTTTACGTGGGAAATATAAATTAACATTATCCGATTTAATCTTAAAAATGCAGCCAGATTATCCTGAAGCTGTACTTTTTTTAGAAAAACTACAAAAAACAACCAAAGAATTACATGCGCTTTTATTCAAAGAATCAACCGATTTAAAAAATCTTATTGAAATACATTTAAACACGGCCATTCATTTTGCAGACGATCTTTTGTGGGAAGGTGACGCAGGAGCGTCTTTAAGTCAATTCTTTAAAAACTTCTTAAATGATGCGCGTGATTTGCCAGCTTTTGACCCACAATCCTATGCAAGTTTACTTCGTCAATTTTTTGACAAAGAAGTGTATCGTCCAAAACAATTTGATTCTAAAATTGCCATTTGGGGCACCATTGAAGCACGTCTTCAAAATGTCGACTTGGTTATTTTGGCAGGCCTTAATGAAGGATCTTGGCCACCTGAAATTAAAGGCGATCCATGGCTTAACAAAGCAATGCGTGCCGACCTTGGATTACCACCGATTGAACGACGCATAGGACTATCAGCACATGATTTCTGCCAAGCTTTTGGCACACAAGAAATTTATTTAACCCGTTCAGAGCGTATTCATGGATCACCGCAATTCCCTTCGCGCTGGCTTTTAAAGCTTGAAAATTATCTTGAAACCTTGGGGTTAAAACATAAGCTTCAGACCAAAACGTCTTGGAAAGAATGGGCAGGCTTGTTAGATCAACCATCGGTATCTATAAATATTAAACCCCCAGCGCCTAAACCTTCATTTGCGCTTCGACCACGGACTTTATCCGCCACCCAAATCGAAACATTATTACGCAACCCTTATGCTATTTTTGCACGCCATATTCTGAAATTAAAACAATTGGATCCGATTCAACAAGAGCCATCGCCTGCGCATTTTGGGAATTTAGTGCATAATATATTGGAAGATTTCCAAAAAAATCATATAGGTCTTTTGGGCAATGCTGATATCGGTAAGTTATTGTTACTGGGCACGCAAAAAATAAACACACTTAAACTATCGCCAGATCTTTTGTTTTTTTGGGAGCCTTCAATTACATCAATTCTAAAATGGTTTTTTGAAGAAGAAATAAAACGGCGTGTTTTTGTAAAATCCTCGTTACTTGAGCATAAAGGCCTTATAAAATTATCTTTATCCAAAAGCGATTTTACCCTTAAAGCGATTGCTGATCGGATTGATCTTTTTCATAATGGTCAATTTGAAATTATTGATTACAAAACAGGTCAATTGCCGCTTCAAAAAGATATGCTTCTGGGTTTTTCAGGACAATTATTAATCGAAGCCTTGATTGCTGTTAAAAATGGTTTTGGATTGAGCATAAATCCCGATCAATTAAATCTTTCTTTATGGCGTCTAAAAGCCAAAGAAGATAAAGCTGAAATTAGGCATTTCAAAGAAGATTTGGATGTTTTATTACCTGATATTGCAGACAATTTAATAACACTTCTAAATTACTACGATAATCCTGAAACGCCTTATCTTGTGCATCCGATCCCTGAAAAAGCACCCATCTATGATCCTTATCGACATCTTTCGCGTATTGATGAATGGGGTGATCGACAATAGTTTTTTTAAAATTCTATTGCTTTTGATAATTAATATACAATATAAAAAATTAAGCAAAAGTGAAGATTAAAAAGAAAAATCAATTTTTATTTTGATTTTTATAAAAATTATTTGAATCTTTTATAAGAAGGCTTTAATCTATTTTTAGTTAGCGTTAATGAAAACTTGACAGAATAAGTCATTCATACTAACCTATTTTAAATATTTAACCTGTATGCAAAATTTTTATTAAATATGACACTATAATTAAGAATTTTTTTATGCTTTCAATGTGCGCATTTTAAATAAAAACAAATCTGATTAAAAAACAAAGGATTATCTAAAAATGAAAAAAACGATATTAACACTTTCAATTCTTATATCATCCCCTGCTTTTGTTGTATTTGCTGGTGGTGTCGACAATACAATTGAAATTACCTCTTTATCTGTTAAGGAACTTACAGCTATCGCACAAAATATTTCAGCATCTGAGCATAAACGGATTGATGCTTGTAAAAATCTTTTAACCCTTTCAACTTCAACATTTCTGAACAAAGAAGTTATTTCCATTCTTTTAAATATTTTTCAACAATCTCAAGATGATAATCTTTTTTCTGAACTTGTTTCTGATCAAAATTTTATGAAAAAGCATTTTAATCAATCTGATTTAGTTCCTTTATTTTTAAACATTGCCAAGAATGCAAACAATAAGAAAATAAAATTTAATGCTTTTGAAATTCTATGGAATGACAGAAGAGCAAATTTTTTAAATTTAGATGAATTGGTTAATATTAAGTTAGATTATATTAAAAATGAACTTGATGAACATCAAAAATATATAGAATTTAAGCGAATTTTTTCTAACGATTCTGTAAAATTTATGCATCGTAAAACATTAGAATCAATTCTTCTTAACCTATTTAAAAATACAAAAGATGAAGAAATTAAATCAAAATATTTCGAATTTATAAAAAAAGATACGACAATAGAAGAAAATTTTGAAACTTTTGATATTTTTTTTCAATACGAATTCGATCAATGTGTAAATAATAAAAATAATAAAATTAAAATTCTTAATAAGTATTTAAATAGATTAAAAAATACTGAATATAAAAATAAAAAATTTAATGAATTAATTAGTAAAATTTTTAATTACATTGAATCTGAAAATGATAAATATAATAAAATAGAAGAAATTAATGTAATAAAGAAATTTGCTAGAGAAACAAATAATTATGATAAAGATCTCAAAGATTTTCTTTCAAAGATATTTCATACAACAAATGATAAAATAATAAAATATTATTCTGCTGAAATACTTTGGGGAGCATCTGTAGCTCAAGATAAATATTTTAATATATTTGTTCAATCTGAACTTGATCGTTGGTCAAATCATGAATTAAATCAATTTAAAGTTCTTGAAACGTTGTTTAAAAATCAAGAAATTAAAGAAAATAAATTGAATATCGTGAAAAGTGAGATTTTAAATTTTGCTATAAATACGAAAAATGAATATTTTAAATTATCCGCACTTATTATTTTATTGAATGATGTAGAAAATCGAAATAATCATTGTAGTACATTGATTAAATTGTTATTAGATGTAAGTAATAGCAATGATATTTGGCTTCGATTTAAAATCGATAAAAAGGACCTAAATACATTAATAAATTCAATATTAGATCTTATTCGAAATGAAGAAAATTCATTAGAAAAACATTTAGTGATAAAGTTTATTTTGAAGAATCAAAATATTACAATGGAACAGCGTGACAAATTATTTCTTCTTCTTTTAGATTTTACTCAAAATGCATCAGAAAAAGAAATTCGTGATGAAGCAACGGATCTAATAATGAGGAATGCACATTTTAGAATGGAGTATGAATCAATATTGATTGTTGCATTTCAAAGACGCATTTCTGAAGAACCTAGCAATATGGATCTTAAATTAAGAGCTTATATAGCATTTGGTACGCCTTTCCAAGAAGAATTCAATCACTTTATAAGTGAACATTGGAGAGTAATAACAAACAATCAAAAACAACAACTTTGCGAAAACATAATCGATCATTTTGGTGATGAAAATCCTCGTGTCCAAGAATTGATTCTTTTATACGCACGTGATGGTAGTCCGAGTGGCGGTGCAATAAAAGTCTATGCAGATTTGCTTTTAAAGCTTAAAGATCCTTATGTGCATAATCCATCTGCTACAGCATTAACATTCGAAGAAAACAACCAAACGTTTCGTTTTGCTATTAATCCAGAAATATTTAAGTATCTACCCATAAGTCAAGAACCTTTAGCGACACTTGAAGATGTGAAATTAATTCTCGGTGATGCTATGGATGATATAACAAAAGGTGTATCAGATAATTCTGATCTTGAAAATTACGATGCGATTTTTAGAAGTTATTTTGTAGCCCCTTTTTCAGAAGAATCAATGATGCTTCAAGCAATGGTTAAAAAATTTAAAAACATGGAGCCTGAAAAATTTAAAACAACGGAAGGTGGAAAAGGTCAAAAGAAACTCGCTTATTTAATAACGGATATGCGCCAATGTAAACAAGGTAAAAACCAGGCGATTTGGGATCATTATTCGATTGAGTCTAAACCGCTTTGTTTGGCTGAACTCAAAAATGTAACTGATTGGTTGATACGTCTTCAAGAAACAAATAATCCTTACATATCTGATGCAGATTTATCCTCTTTTAAAATATCTAGAAATCAAATGTCAAGCCTTGTGCCACATTTATTGGTATCTGGTCATATGTTTAATACTGATTTATCATCCTTTGAACTCTCAAGAAAAGAAATGATCACACTCATTTCAACGATGTTGAACGCGAATCATATATTCCGTAGACATTTAACGGATCTGAAAACAGAGGATGCACTTCGTTTGAAAGCGTTATTGGGATCAATTGTTGATCTTGAAAAGTCTATCGACTTACATAATAAAAACGCGTTAGGAGAAAGCTTAAAATCCGCACTTAACATTTTAGTACAATTATCAAATGTTGAAGAATTTTACAACAATCTCAATAAATTATGTGATATTCATGAGATCTATCTACCTGCCAATAAATTTGGTGATCAATTATCGTCTATTGCTATTGAAGGCCTCATTCAAAAACTTAAAGTCACTGATATTCAAGGACGTGGAGTACTTACTGAGATCCAAGACGACATGCGTCAATTTGTTGAAAGGCAAGATTTCTTCGATTTATTACAAAATTTTGACAGCGAACAAGGGAATAAATTACGTGAATTAGTCCGTGGTTATGTTATCAATGGCTGGTCTGTTGGACTTCTAAATTTGATGACATTAGCACGTGCGGATACACTTAATAAAGCTGTTGACGTAACGTATGAATATACCAAAATTGATAAAGATATGTCTTTAACATGGGATAGTCTTAAAACTGTTATGATACGAGAATTAATCGATATTAAACGTCAAAGCATCAATTTAATTGCTGAAAAATTAACAAGGCAAGCTTATAACTTTTTACCACACCAAATTGGATATATTGAAGGTCTTTTAGGGAATGCAATTGGATTGTGTAATGCGCATAAAACACCAAATTTTGATCTTTATATGAATCAATCAACTATAACGTCAAAATCCTTGCAAGATGTTTTAGATCTTTTCCATGAAGATTTTACTGCAACCAAACTCATTAACCACTTTAACAAGATGATTGATGAGGATAAATTAAGCATTATTGACCCTAATACTGGTAAAAATATTATAAATCATTTGTTAGGTATTGCGGCTGCAGATCAATTAAAGGGTATGGGCATTGATACATCAGTTATTGATTTAGATATGCTTTTATTGGATGAACAAGTTGAAACAAGCAGTAATTTTTGTATGGCCTTGTTGTTAACTAAATTGGGTATTTTAAACGCGATTGATGAAAATAATCATCCGATTGTGAATAATACTATCCTCGATTAGATTTTTACACTTTTTTTCCTGGATCTGGCTTGAACCCAATGGGTTCTGACCGATTCAGGAAGATAATGATAATACCTACAGCTTCTTAATATTTTCAATTTCTAAATTAAGTTATATAGCGAAAGAACGCAAAAATACGACAACTTCCTACGTTTCGAAAGAAGTCTAATATTCATAATAGCTTGTTTTTGCAAGCGAGACAGAACATGTGGATCTTCCACTTTCTGGTTGATGCCCTTTAGAAAAATATAAAATTTTTACTAAAAGCATGCTATAAACCAGAATGAAAAAGTTTTTGGCAAATTAAGCATGAATCAATCCCTTTTAAAGCAGCTGCCCTTTTCGATTGATAACCTACCCATAAGCTTAGACCCTTATCAATCCTGCTGGGTATCAGCCTCTGCAGGTTCTGGTAAAACAAAAATCCTGACCGATCGGGTTCTATCACTTTTATTACACCACATAGAACCCGAACGTATTTTATGCTTAACTTTTACTAAAGCTGCAGCGAACGAAATGCGGCAACGTATTTTAAGCAAAGCATCCACTTGGCAAACATTAAGCCTCGATCAATTACAAGATGAACTAACAAATCTTTTTGGGTTTACACCTGACACTGAAATCCTGAATCACGCTAAACAACTTTTTTCTGTTTTAATTGAAAAAATTCATAGCCTTAAAATTCAAACGATCCATTCTTTTGCGCAATCTTTGTTGCAACAATTTCCGTTTGAAGCAGGGATTGCCCCTAATTTTCAAATTATTGACGAACAAAATGCGCAAGAACTCATTCAAAATGCTATTAAAAAGCAATTAGCACATTGTTACAGTACAAAAAATTATGATCCCCAAATTGCGTTACATTTTAATGCACAAAGTTTTCAAGAAAAGATAACTTCGCTGATTCATACATCGCCTCAATTTTTACAAAAAATGATGGATAACCGCGAAAAATCAGCTTTTGAAACACACTTATTTCAGAATTTTAATTTAGATCCTGATCAAACAGATATTTCAATTGATGATCAATTTTGGTCCATATTTAAAAACAAAGAATTGTTGTACAGACAATGGATCCTTATTGCTTCTCAAGGAACTGCCAAAGAACAATCAACAATCGCCCCTTTAGAACAATTTTTGCTGCAAAATGATATCCAGGATTCATCTCTTTTAGCCACCCTTTTTCTTACCAAAGAAGGTGAAATCCGCAAAAAATTCTTAACCCAAAAATTAGTATCTTTATGGCCAGAGGGCACCAGATTGCTTGAGGAAGAAGCAAAACGGGTTAAAGATTACCTGCAACAAAAAAATAATCTTATATTTTTAAACATCTGTAAGTCTTTTTTATCCATAGCACTTGAAATATATAAAAATTATGCGCAGGAAAAAGAACAAAAAGCAGTGCTCGATTACCAGGATTTGATTCTTAAAACAACTGAATTGCTTCAAAAACCTACGATCGCCCCTTGGATTCTTTATAAACTAGATCACCAAATCGACCATATATTAGTCGATGAGGCGCAAGATACCAATCATCTCCAATGGAGCATTTTAAACGCGTTAACAGATGAATTTTTTGATAGTCAAAAAACGCGACCTTGTTCCTTATTCGTGGTTGGCGACCCTAAACAATCAATCTATAGTTTTCAAGGTGTTGACCCTAAATTATTCCACGCAACCGAACAGCATTTAAAACAAAAAGCGGCATTAAACGCGAAACATATCGCTAATATTAAATTAGATACATGTTATAGATCAGCACCATCGATCTTAAAACTGGTCGATGCCGTGTTTAACCAAAGCACTTTACCCGATAGTCTTGGTGAAATGAGCATTCTCCATAAACCCGCGCGTAAAGAAGCATTGGGCCAAATCACGCTTTTCCCCATCATCACACCAATTACCAAAAAAGAAATCGATGCTTGGCCAATACCACAACATGATGCAATCCTTACACAATCCCCACGTTCCATTCTTGTAGATCAATTAACAACCCAAATAAAAAACTGGTTAGACAACCAAACAATATTGGCTTCGACAGGATTACCCATTCAGCCCAAAGATATTCTTATTCTGGTGCGCAAACGCGGCGGATTGATGAATGAGATCGTCAAATCATTAAAAACACATGACATCCCTATTGCTGGTTGTGACCGTCTGATTTTATTGGAAGAACTTGCGATTCAAGACCTGCTCTGTCTTGGCGAATTTTGCCTTCATCCTTACGATGATTTACTTTTAGCGAGCTTACTTAAATCGCCCTTCTTCAATTGGGATGATGATCAATTATTAAATTTTGCAAGTAGAGAATCAAATCTTTGGGATGCAATATCCATTCAACATACTGATTTATATGCATTTTTAAGCACCTATATCCAGGATGCCATTCGTTTAAGTCCATTCGAATTTTATACCCATATTTTATATTCACAAAAAGGACTACAAAAATTATTGGCGCGTTTAGGGCATGAATCCAAGGAATCGATTGATGCTTTTATCACCATCTTACAAAATTATGAAAAAACGCATTTAAGTGGGTTGCAAGGCTTTATTGATTGGATCAAAAAAACATCGATTGAACTTAAGCGAGAATTAGACGATCCAAATCAAAATCAAATACGCATCATGACCGTTCATGGCGCCAAAGGTCTTCAAGCCCCTATTGTTTTTTTACCTGACACTGTGTCGCCGCCCATGGCACGTCAACCCGATTATATTACGACTGACGAAGGCGCCCCCTTACTTTTAAAAGCTGAGGCAAAAAGCAATTATCTGTCAGACCTTAAAGCAAAACATTTAAGCAAAGTCGAAGATGAACATGCACGTCTTTTATATGTCGCCTTAACTCGCGCCCAAGATCAGCTTTACATTATGGGATCATCCAACACTGATAAAATAAATGATTTATCCTGGTATAAATTAGTCCAACGCGGCATTGAAACATTCGTCGAACCTGAAAATATTAAATCATTGTCGGACACGTATAATTATCTTGGTGGGCTTTATAGCTTTAAAAATGATCCTTTTGTAACAACACAACAAAACAATGTATTATCTTTCGTTAAGCCAAAATTAGTACCTCAAAAGGAAATAATATTACCTGATTGGGCTGATTTCATTCCATCTGTACGTGTAGAAACAATAAAGAAAAATGCTGGTACATCACCTTTAAACGCGCAAAAATCACAGCATATTGGTACAAAATTACATCAATTATTACATCTATTACCCAAAATCCAGAAAACTGAGCAAGACGATTTTGCGCATAATTGGATAGAGCATCAAGATGCTGATTTACGCCCCATTTTATTAGAATTTTTACCCAAAGTTAAAAATATTTTAGAAAATCCAATATATACAGATTTTTTTGGGAATCATTCTTATGGTGAAATTCCCTTAATGGGTCATTGGAAAGGTCAATTTGTTGAAGGACGTATTGATCGCCTTGTGATTCAAGATGACAAAATTACGATCATTGATTTTAAAACGTACCATCATGAATTAGAAAATTACCAAGACCAATTAGAACGCTATGCCACATGGCTCAAGGATATGTATCCAAAGCATAAAATTATTAAATCATTACTCATTATTGAAACAGAAACACTTGTTTATATGTAAGGCGTTATTTCTATGTCATTTAAATAAATGTCAGCTTTATTGACTAATATAGTGTTTTATGCTATATAGTCGATAGAATTGAGAAGCAGACAAGGAACAACGAGCGAAATATATCCTTATATACATGAATGAGGCGTGACGAAGTATCCTTCCAATGTCTGTCGACTATAAACAATTAAGCCACTATATTTTCAGGGTATTATGATGCATAAAAAATTTACAATTGGACTTTTTCTATCTTCTATTCTTCTTTCATCAAATTTGTTTGCAGGTGAAAGTGATGATGAACCAAATGATTTTATGGATTTTACCTTTGATTATGGCAATAATTATCTTAATTCATTAATGGATATAGAAAGTACTGACCAAACCGAAATAAATTTAAATATTCAAAATAGAATGAACACCTATATTGGTGAAATATCGCCCATCGAAAATGAAGAAAATTTAATAAAAGATGCAGAAAAAATATTTAATTCTTTATTGAATGAACCCTATGATCACGAAAAATTTTTAGCGTTACGCCGTATTGTAATCAAAACGTTTAATAATAACAATTTGTTTATTATAGAAAATTATAGAAATTTTATTAGCACACTAGAAAACGTCAAACAAAACGGACGCCTTATTGTTATAAAGGCTGCAAAAATGTTACAAAATGATCTTTTAAATCTAATACAATCCCCAGACGGAATGAATGAATTTTGTGCTATTATCGAGGTGCTTAAAAAATTTAATAAAAATGAAATAATTCATCTTTGTGAAATAGTCAATCTTGTGCATACTCAAAAAAAATTTGATGCATATGAATATGAATCAATGCTTAATATATTCAACAAAATAGAGCAAAAAAAACGTATTCCTATCGCACATATGCTTAAAACTCTTCAAGAAAAGCATTGGACATTAAAAGATTATTGCAATACGTTAGAATATTTGACTGAAAATTATGAACATCTTAATAACAACGAAAATTTTTCTGCTATTTTTAAAGAATTTACAAAAAACAAAGAAAATCGTGAGAATGCAACTAAAGAATTATTAAATGTCTTTGCGCCAAAAAATTTAGCAGTTTTTATCGAACATCTTACTGGAATGGACGCAGATGAGATTAATACAATAAGGGACTTCATACAACAAATCGATATTCATAAACAATGGACAGAAGATAATTACCTATTAATTATTGATCTGTTGAAACCAATCAACAAAAATAAACGAATTAATATTATCAAATGTATCATAAAAATTAAATCTTGGGATCAAGATAACTTTTGGAGCGCTCAATATTATTCATACATGATAAAAAATATTAAAAAAATAGAAGAAGATATTGATTCCCTTATTGATTTAACAAGAACTATTTTAGATCCTCATAAAAAAAGAGAAAACGATATGTACTCTATCATTGCTTTAGCTCTTTCAAGAATAACAAAAGATAATAGAGCATTGTTAATTGAAATGGCAAAAAAAACTTACACTTTTGAGGACAATGAATTTGAATATACAGATTTTATTTTTGCTTTTGAAAAAATAGAAAAAGAAGATTATGAATCAATATATGAAATAGCTAAAAATCTTTACAGAAAAAATCAAAAAAAATTATACAATTATTCATTTATAATAAAAGCATTAAAAACTATAAAAAAAGAAAAACATTCTATTATTATTGATCTAATAAAAGAAAATTTCCCAGATTGTCATACTTATTCTGGCACCGAACTAGCGCACATTATTATAGATATAGATATGTTTAAACAAATCGATCAGGTTTCATATTTTATAAAAATGGCAAAAAAAATTATTAGTTCATCAGATGCTTGTACTGGCGTTGCCCTTGGACTTTCGCAAATACAAGAAGATAATCGTGATGCTGTTATTGAATCTGCTGCCGAATTTTATACAAACAAATGTGATCATAAAGATTATGGGGAGATTTTTTTAGCATTTTCTAGAGCAGCGAAAGACGACATAAAACCAATAAACGAATTAGCAAAAAGAATAGGTGAAAATAAAGAATGGAATTATACCTATTATGCTGAAATCATTTCCCTTCTTACAATAGTAGAAAAAAAAGACCGCCTTCCTTTGATTGAAGAATTTCAAAGTTTTATAACACAAACTGACGCGATTAAAGAAATTTATGATATAGCCGATTACAATTTATGCTTATTAAAAATATTAAATCACATAAATAAATATCTTAAAAAAAATAAAGAATTTCATATAAAACATTTTTTAAAAAACAAAATTTGTTTAAAAAATATTTATTCATTAATGATGTATTTTAGTTATCTCCCTGAAAATATTCGTGAACAAGCCATAAAATGTAAAAATTATGATACATATGTTTTAAATTTTGATAAGAATGATATCTTGCCTGACTTATTGTTAGATTATTGGACATCTATCAAAAATAATGAAAAAGCAAAAAACGATATATTGGAATATTGGAAAAATATATTGCAATCCGACGATCAATATTTATCTTCTATGCTCGCTGATTTTATTGAAAGACATTACGATCAATTAGGTTTTGTGGAAAATGATGAATTCATACAATTAACCATTCGAACACAAATATTGTTAGATGATTCAGATGATCCCAAAAGTCCCTACGTCATACATGGCAATCTATTAAAAAAACGAGAAGAACAAGTTGATTTTTCTACATTTATAGAATGGCATTATTTTAAAGGTCAAAATTTGGATTATAGAATTAGCTTAAATCCAGAATTTTTTAAAGATTTATCAAACATTGAAATCGACTTTGACACAACCCCTATAATAGATCAAAACATATTGCATATATTAATGCAAAGAATAAAAAATCGAATCTCTAACAATCCTGACACTACAAATATTATACTCAATTTGACAGGATCATCATTTGAAGGAATTAATAAAGGAACATTAAATGATAGCGATAATTATCTTTCATCTTTATTAAACGCACCCCGTCATCATAAAATTGCAGCACAATTTAAATGCATTATGCAGCATATTTTATCTTTGGATTCAACAGATGGAACAAACAACAAATTATCCACACAAGAAGAATCTTTTTTAAAAATACTCTGCTCCATTATCCATTGTCGTTATGGAAAAGCAGGTGCTATCGTTGAAATTTATGCTGAATTACCCTATCACACAAAACTTAAAACAAAAAAAGGCGAAATTTTAAATGCAGCCATTATACAACGATCAGGCGCCGATACCTATGAAGCCTCTAACTTTTTATATGACGCAATTCAAGATCTTGTTGAAACCTTATTTTCTGGCACAAATGATTTAATGGCAGAAATTTGTGGTGTCCCTGCCAATCAAGTTGATCAAGGCGTTCATCAAGGTCTTTATCTTAGGAATTTAATTGGCGATTTAGTTGGCTCACGACATGATGTTGCTTTTGATGTCAGCGCACAACTTTATTACGAGAACCTACTTGCCTTAAGCCTGCAGGATGCTCTTGATACATTTTACCGCCATGCAAATGTAGGTTTGCCAAACCTTATTTCATATATTCAAATCAAGATAAATGAATTTTTAAAACAAAATCCTCGCTCTATTATTTATAATCAATTAGCTGTTTTATTATCAGGTAATAACAATGGGACAACATGGATATTAGACGAGCATGATACACCCTTTATCACTGAAGAAGGCGTTGTAAGAATACTTATCAAAATAGGTGCATTAAAACGAGATAAAAAACTATTTTTGAAACATAAAGCACATTAAAAATTGCCTCCTACATATCGCGACCTGTTCACGATATGTAGGAAAGACAAGCTACTACAAACATATAGAGCCAAGAGATTAAAGAACTATTCAGATTTCTCTGATTCGCTATCCTCTGTATCTGTCACGCCTTCTTCACTATCTTCTTCAGAGATAAAATCATCTTCACTGTCATATAAATAATTTTCAGCTAAATCCAAAAGTGGATTTGAAGATGGTCGAGCAGGGACTTCTTCTGGATTTACGTTCCACCCAAAATCATGTGACATAAAAGAAAAAGGATTTTTCATTACTGCAGGATTTATTGCTTTGGGGGACCATAAAACTGACTTATCTTCGGAGCTACTTGAAGAAGCGCCAAAATCAATAAACCTAGGAATATCAGAAGGTTTTTTTGTTAAGGAATTGGGATCAAAAACAATAGGATCTTTAGAACCAAAAGAAATAAAGGATAATGAATATTCTTTGTTTAAATGATTTACTTCAGTAAAAGCTGGTTTTTGCTTACAATCGTCAAAATCGTAGGGAGAATTAAGATATTTTTGCTCAAATATTCTATAGGATGCCACTAACTCATCTATTTTTGTATCTTCACGCACACGTATGTAATAAAGTGAAATAATATTATCAACACTTTTACAATTATCACAAACATCTTCTACTTCATCTATAAAATTATCAATAAAAATAATATTTTTAATTTGTTTAGTATTTTTTAACGTATTAACAATCTCATCAATAATTACTGATTTTTTTGTTTCATAGGCTGAAGAATGACCACGAAATTTAATTTTTTCAAAATCATGACATTTTATACCAAAAGTTTGTGGATTGAAAAAAGGTATTGAATCAAAATGTTCCCCTATGTAAGGTTTCGAAAAATCAACATTATTTTTTTTCATAAAATTGATACGAAGATCATGAGGATAACAAAAAACGGATCTTGTACAAGTAAAAATTGTTGTATTTTGCGTTTGCAACGATTGAATTGTTTCTGAAATCGTATCTTCAACAAAACGAATACAATCTTCTTCCTTTTCTCTAAAATATGAAATATCTTCCCAAACATCTTTTTTATCCTTGCATAAAACATCAGCAAGTTCCTGCAAATGATCTGATTGTTCCCTACACAATTCTTGATTGAAAAGTGGCTCATTTTCAACAACAAGTGTCCCATCAATATCAAAAATAATTGCCGTTTCGGATGGTAAAAATCCTTTTTCTTCCATTATAGAAGGCAAATTATGTATATTTTTGAGATAACCAATTTCGCGCAAATCGCAAAATAATGAAGATGTGAAGCATAAAGCCATAAGCTTTAAAAGCAATATTTTTTTTATCATAATAAATCCAATAATAAATTAATTTTATAAAATTTACTTCATTATTAAGTATAAATCAATTAAAAAAACATTGTTATCCGATAAAATATTATATAGCTTAAATAGAATTTTCTATTTTAAGTATTTTTTAATTAACATTTCAGCAATTTGAACAGTATTCAAAGCGGCACCTTTGCGTAAATTATCTGCAACGATCCATAAAACAAGACCATGTGGCACTGTCGGATCTTGACGAATACGGCTAACAAAAACAAAATCTTCACCAGCCGTTTCAATAGGCGTTATAAATTCTTCTTCACTTGTTTCATCGATCATTTGAATGCCAGGTGCATTTTTCAGCAGCGATTTAGCTTTGTTCACACTTATTGGGTTTTCAAATTCAATCGTGATGGCTTCTGCATGGCCAATAAAAACAGGCACACGCACACAGGTGGATATAACTTTTATTGATGGATCTAAAATCTTTTGGGTTTCAACAACTTGCTTCCATTCTTCTTTAGTGTGACCATCTTGCATAAAACTATCTATTTGAGGAATAACATTAAAAGCGATTTGTTTTTTAAATGATTCTTTGTAAAGCTGGGCATTTGTATAGATAGCTTTTGTTTGGTTAAAAAGCTCATCCATAGCATCTTTACCCGCCCCTGAAACAGATTGGTAAGTCGATACAATTATACGTTTAATTTTAGCAAAATCATGTAAAGGCTTAAGTGCTACGACACGATGAATAGTGGTACAATTCGGGTTTGCTATGATATTGAGTTTCGGATAATCAATCATTGCTTCAGGATTGACTTCTGGGACGATAAGAGGCACATCAGGATTCATTCTAAATTCAGATGTATTATCAATAACAACAGCGCCAGCGCGTGCTGCAATAGGTGCAAATTCAGCTGAAACCTTACTACCTGGGGAAGAAAGAACGATATCAATGCCTTTAAAATCAAATTCTTTAAGATTTTGAACCTTAAGAATTTTGTCATCGCCGAAAGAAACTTGAGTGCCAGAGGTTCGGTCAGATGCGAGCGCATGAATTTCTTTAACAGGAAAATCACGTTCAGCAAGTGTTGCAAGAATTTCGCGACCAACATTACCAGTGGCGCCTACGATTGCAATATTGTAACTCATATTTGACTCCTAGACATTGTTGATCTTATTTTCTTAATGCAAACTATCAAATTTGCATTAGAAAACTATAATATGCAAACACCCCTCATATCCTAAAACATGAAGGGTGTTTAATTCTAAGTCAATAGTAATAAACTACTAAGCTTCTGCAGGTGCCGCGGCAGGCGTTGCTTTAGCAATAATTGCAGAACCCTTTGGAGGTCTTTGTGTAACTTTTTCAGGAATACGTGCACTTTTACCAGTACGACCACGTAAGTAATAAAGTTTCGCACGACGTACATCGCCACGACGTAAAACTTCAATCGCTTCAATCAACGGAGAATGGAGCGGAAATACGCGCTCAACACCTTCACCATGCGACATTTTACGGACAGTAAAGCTTGAATTCATAGCGCCATTTTTACGCGCAATGCATACACCTTCAAAATTTTGAACACGTTCACGCGTGCCTTCAATAATTTTGAGACTCACCTTTAATGTGTCCCCAGGGCGAAATACAGGGATAGGCCGTGTAGCAATATGACGTTCGATTTGTTCTTTTTCAAGTTGTTGTAGTAAATTCATAAAATCACCCTTATGTGCAGAGAATTTTTTAAGCGTCGCACATCTTAACAGAAAACTATGGCATTATACAAGAAGTATAACACCCTTGAATGCATTTTAAAAGCAGCTTACATTAATATACGGATTTAAGTTTATGCACAAGGAAAAAATGCGTATCTTTTTAAGCTTTTTTATTTTTTTGATGTTTACGACCAATATCAAAGCATCGTTCAACCAATATAATGGTATTGTTGAACGTGGCGAACAATTGGGTGAACTTATCAATTTGAAAACAGCTAACCTATATGTTCGCAATAGAAGAGAACAATCTGGAATTTATGCTTGCTACGTTGATTTACCAGATCTTAATATGATGAATAAAAAAGCATTATGTTTCTTTGAACAACGCCCTTCAAATCTTATTGAAGCCCATATTTTAGAGTTTGACCAAAATATCTATGGACAATCCATTACAATCCGACTTTCTCACTTTATTAGAGAATTTATAAATTTTGAAACACAGGAAGAGGGCTTAAGAATGATTGAAGATGATAAAAATCAAGCCCATGAGCTTTTAGATTAAAGTTCATTAAATCACACAAATTATTAAAGCGCTTTACAAAAGCAATAAAATTCTCAGAATCATCAAAGAAAACTTGTATTTTTTGAGAAATTCTTTAGAATATAGAAAAATTTAATTATTCACCATAGGAATGATCGTGGAATTTGACGCAGTAACACGTAAGCTTATTAATTTGCTGGAACCTAGCATTACGCCTTTAGGTTACGAAATTGTTCGTCTTACTTATATAAAAGAGTTAAAACGACCAACGCTTCAGATATTGATTGATCGCCTTGATGGCGAAACCATCACTGTTGAAGATTGTACACGCGTGTCCAGATCGATTTCTGCTCTTTTAGAGGTTGAAGATCCGATCGAAAGTGCTTACATTCTAGAAGTAAGTTCTCCAGGTATTGATCGCCCTCTTATTAGACTCAAAGATTTTGATCGTTTCAAAGGTTTTGAAGCTAAGGTCGAGATGTCTGAAACCGTTAATGGTCGCAAACGTTTCCAGGGTAATCTTGTTGGCGTGAAAGAAGATATCATTCAGATTTTGGTAGAAGGTGTTTTGCAAGAACTTCCTTTTTCGCTTGTAAGAAGAGCAAAACTTCTGCTAACAGATGAGTTAATTGCACATAGTTTGGCAAAACATAAACAAGAAAATAGTTAAGACAATGACAACAGCTCGTATAAATTTAGAATTATTGCAGGTTGCAGACACAGTCGCGCGTGAAAAAAACATTGATCGCGAAGAAGTTATTGCAGCTATGGAAATGGCTGTCCAAAAAGCGGCCCGTGCTAAATACGGTCACGAACGCGATATACGTGCGACGATTGATCGCGAAAGTGGCAACATCTCGCTTGCTCTTTATGAGGAAGTTGTTGAAGAAGTTGATGAGTCTCAAACACAAATTTCTTTAAAAGATGCACGTAAAAAAGATCCTAATACTGAAATTGGCGCTTTCATCATTGAATCTTTGCCACCAATAGAATTCGGTCGTATTGCTGCACAAACGGCAAAACAAGTTATTGTTCAAAAAGTGCGAGATGCTGAACGTCACCGTCAATATGAAGAATTTAAAGATCGTATTGGTGAAATCATCAGCGGTACCGTTAAACGTATCGATTTTGGGAATCTTATTCTTGATTTAGGGCGTGCTGAAGCTATTTTGCGTCGTGACGAAATGATCCCACGAGAAACATATCGCCAAGGCGATCGCGTCCGTGTTTATATTTATGATGTACGTATCGATCATCGTGGTCTTCAAATTTTATTGTCTCGTACACGTCCTGAATTCATGTCCAAATTATTCACGCAAGAAGTGCCTGAAATTTACGATGGTGTGATCGAAGTCAAGGCTGTTGCACGTGATCCTGGAAGTCGCGCTAAGATTGCTGTTTATTCCAAAGATTCTTCACTTGATCCTGTTGGCGCTTGCGTTGGGATGCGTGGATCACGCGTTCAAGCAATCGTTGCTGAGTTACAAGGTGAAAAAGTTGATATCGTGCCTTGGTCGCAAGATACAGCAACCTTTGTTATTAATGCATTGGCACCGTCTGATCCTATTAAAGTTGTGTTAGACGAGGATGTTAATCGTATTGAAGTTGTTGTCCCTGATGAACAATTAAGTTTGGCAATTGGCCGTCGTGGACAAAATGTTCGATTAGCGTCTGCCCTTACAGGCTGGCATATTGATATCGTAACAGAATCTGATGAATCACAACGACGTACAGAAGACTTTAAAACACGTTCACATCTATTTATCGAAGCACTCGATGTGGATGATGTTATTGCGCATTTGCTCGTCACAGAAGGTTTTACCTCTGTTGAAGAAATTTTAGAAGTTGATCAATCTGAACTCACCACCATTGAAGGTTTTGATGAAGATGTCGCTGCTGAATTGCAAAATAGAGCGCACGTCTTTTTAGATAAAAGAAAAGAAGAATTGCACAATATCCTTAAAGAAAAAGGTATTGATGAACGCCTTATAAACCTTGAAGGCCTTAGCCTAAAAGTGCTTGATCTTCTTTCGAACAAAGGCATCAAAACCCTTGATGATTTAGGCGATCTTGCAACAGACGAATTATTGGAATTGCTGCCTTCTAAAACGCTTAGCCATCAAAAAGCTGAAGAGCTTATTATGCAGGCTAGAGCGCATTGGTTCCAAGACGAAACAAGTTAATTACCCACTTTATGGTCAAACTCGTCGTCAGATCTACTCTTCCGGTACTCATGTACAAAGAAGTACATTCCGTTCCGGGTCTCGATCTTTCTAGATTTTGACTCATAATTTGGGTAATTATAAAATAAGTTTAACTTAGTATTTAGTATAGTCTTAGAGGCCATTTTTGAAAAATACCGATCTAGAAAAAACACCTTTAAGACGCTGTATTGATACAGGTGAGGTTTTACCAAAGGAAAAGCTCCTTAGGTTTGTGGTCTCACCTGATGGTGAGCTTACCCCAGATATTAACATTGCGTTACCTGGGCGTGGAATTTGGGTAACAGCACATCGACAAAATGTCACCCGAGCAATTCAAAAGAAATTATTTAATCGTTTTTTTGAAGGCATTATAAAGATAGAACCAAATCTTTTGGACAAGGTCATTCATCTTTTGGAAGAGCGCCTTTTGAATCTTTTATGTCTCATGCGGAAGCAAAGCAAGATTGTTGCAGGCTTCGAAAAATTAGGGAGCCGGATCAAAAAAGGACAAGTTGCTGTAATGCTAAAAGCAAAAGATTCAATAGCGAGTGATTTAGGCAAGCTCGTCAGAATGAATCCAACTTTAAGAATTGTTTCATTTTTTACCAGAGAGAAGCTTAATCGCATCTTTGGAGGAACTGATTATGTTTATTGTGGGGTGCAACAATGTGGTTTATTACCACTTTTTTTAAATGATCTTCAAAAAATTGAAGACCTTTCGGTTCCCCAAGACTAAGCGCGCATTTTATGTGGCAAAGTCTAGAAAAAGCCGAGAACCGGCACGGAGTGTACTTAAGTACATGAGTACCGGAAGCACAGGTTTGACAACGAATTTGCCCATAGGATGGGCGCTAAATCCTGCGAATTTAGTTAATGTATAGAAAGTTAATAACTTATGACAGAAAATCAAAATGAAAAAAAATCAGTTTTAAGTCTTTCAGGTAAAGGGCAACTTGGCCTTAAAAAATCTGTTGATCTTACATCTCAAACGAGAGGGACCAAAGGCCGTAATGCTGTGACTGTTGAGGTAAAGCGGAAACGTTTTACACCTCATAAAGAAGAACAGCCTGTTATTCAAGAACCCCAACCTGTTCAAGTAGAAGCACCTAAGGTTGAAATTACACAAGTTGAAGTTCCAAAAAGTGAACCAGCTAAAGTTGACGCACCAAAAGCAGCACCTCCAAGAATGGCGCCGCCCAGAACTGAGCCTCCTAAAACTGAAGGCAAAACTGAAGCACCGCGATATGAAACGCGGACAGATAGACCATTACAACAAAGAAAACCTTTGCATGAGCAAAAAAAATTAAGTGCAGCATCTTTACGCGGCCTTAGTGATGATGAACGTGCGCATCGTTTGCGCCTTCTTCAAGAATCCATTCGCGCTGAAGAGCGTCAAATGCAATATGATCTTGAAAATGAGCGACGTACCGATGATGAAGCACGCGCATCTGAAGAAAAAAAACGTCGTTTGCATGATGAACAATTGAAAAAAATTGCTGAAGAACGTAAGGCTGCTGAAGAACAAGCCTTAAAAGAAGCGCAAGAAGCAGAAAAAGCAAAACAAGCAAAAGCGCCTGAGAAAAAAGCTTCAGGCCAACAAACTCCAACTACACCATCTGCTGATGCTGACGCAAAAAAAACTGACTCTAAAGATGACCGTGAAAAAACGGGCAAAACAGTAAAAACACGTGATTTTGATGAAGATGAAAATGCAGCACGTGGTCGTGTCAAAAAAGTTGCTGAAAAAGTTGAAGTAAAAGAACGCTATGACCCCGGCGCAAAACGCAATTTAGCACGTACCTTTACAGGCCCTCGCAGTGAAGAAGAAGAAAATGCAGCACGCTCACGTAGTATGGCGGCCATTAGACGCTCACGTGAAAAGGAACGCAAAAAACTTCATGGTAAAGCGCAAGAACAAGTAAAGATTGTACGTGAAGTTATCATTCCTGAAGTGATCACAGTTCAAGAATTAGCGAATCGTATGGCTGAAAGAAGTACAGCAGTTATTCGTGAATTGATGAAAATGGGCATTATGGCAACGATTAATCAAGCCATTGATGCTGATACAGCCGAACTTATTGTTACTGAATTAGGCCACAAAACAAAACGTGTAAGCGAATCTGATATTGAAATTGGATTAGAATTTGAAGAAATGCCAGACGATATTCTTCTTTCACGCGCCCCTGTTGTCACCATCATGGGTCACGTTGATCACGGTAAAACATCCCTTCTTGATGCATTGCGTTCAACAGACGTTGCAGCAGGCGAAGCTGGTGGTATCACTCAACATATTGGTGCCTATTCCGTTACATTGCCTTCGACAAAAAAAATTACCTTTATTGATACACCTGGTCACGCAGCATTTTCTGAAATGCGTGCACGTGGAGCGAACGTAACTGATATTGTTGTACTTGTTGTAGCAGCCGATGATGGCGTGAAACAGCAAACAATTGAAGCGATACATCACGCACAAGCGGCTAATGTGCCTATTATTGTTGCCATAAATAAAATTGACGTTCCTGGCGCTGATCCAACGCGTGTTGGATCTGAATTATTGCAACATGGTATTTACCTTGAAAGCATGGGCGGTGAAATTCTAAGTGTTGAAGTTTCCGCTAAAAAACGTCTGAACCTTGATGTCCTTGAAGAAACCATTTTACTTCAAGCCGAAATGCTTGATTTGAAAGCAAATCCAAACCGTCTTGCTTATGGTGCCGTTATTGAAGCCAAACAAGAAAAAGGCCGTGGGTCTGTTGCAACCGTTCTTATTCAAAAAGGAACCTTACGTGTTGGTGATCCTTTCATCGCAGGTTGTGAATGGGGTCGTGTTCGTGCTCTTCTTGACGATAAGGGACGTAAAATTGAAAAAGCAGGACCATCAAAACCTGTTGAAGTTTTAGGACTTGATGCAACACCAGTTGCGGGTGACGATTTCATGGTTGTTGAAACTGAAGTGCGCGCCCGCGAAGTTGCTGAATTCCGTAAACATCGTCGTCGTGAAAAAGAAATTGCAGCAAGTGCACGTGGCAGCTTAGAGCAAATGTTCTCTCAAATCGCAGCGGGTGAACGTAAAGATCTACCCCTTATTATTAAATCTGACGTTCATGGATCACTTGAAGCGATCATGACCAGCCTTGATAAAGTATCAACTGACGAAGTTAAGGCGCGCATCCTTCATGCGGCTGTTGGCAGTATCAATGAATCTGACGTAGCGCTTGCGCGTGCTTCAAATGCCATTGTTATTGGTTTTAACGTTCGTGCGAATCCTCAAGCCCGTGAATCAGCTGCCCGCGATAATATCGAAATTCGTTATTATTCGATCATTTACAATTTGATAGATGATATGAAGTCAATTCTTAGCGGACTTTTAGCACCAACGCTCAAAGAAAAATTCTTAGGGAATGCTGAAATTCGTCAAGTCTTTAACATCACTAAAGTGGGTAAAATCGCTGGTTGTTATATAACCGATGGTATTATGAAACGTGGCGGTAAAGTACGTCTGTTACGTGATAACGTTGTGATCCATGAAGGTGCACTTAAAACGCTTAAACGTTTCAAAGACGAAGTTAAAGAGGTCCGTGAAGGATTTGAATGTGGTATGGCTTTTGAAAACTATAATGATATCCAAGAAAAAGATATTATTGAATGTTTCGAAGTCGAAGAAATCGCACGTACACTTTAGGAGTAATCAACAATGCCTCGTCCTAAAGAGCGTTCACAACGTCAATTACGCGTCGGTCAAGAAATCCGACGCATTCTTGCTGAAATTGTCATCAGAGAAGGCTTCTTAGATGAAGCCAATTTTCAACAATCTGTGACAATTACAGAAGTCCAAGTGAGCCCCGATCTTAAAAATGCAACAGCTTTTGTCATGCCCCTAGGTGGTGTCAATAGTGATGAATTGATTGAAGATTTAACAAAACAAATTCATTATTATCGCTCTGTCATTGCCAAACAATTAAAGACGAAATATATACCGAATTTGTATTTCAAAATTGACACAACCTTTGATCAAGCTGAAAAAATATCGCGTCTTTTAAATCAACCACGCGTTAAACGCGATATTGAAACAAAAGACGAAGAAGAATAAAAATATCTAAATAAAAAAGAAAGTTTACTGAACTGTGTTTATAAAAATAACACAGTTCCGTTTTACTGGTTTTCTTTATTTTCAAGAAAAATTCATCGCTTCTCTACATTTTCATGGCTAAAACCTCTTTCTGAATATTGCTTAAAGCTTCTCCAGAAATCAGATTCATTTCCTTTGCTTTTTCAAGAGCTTTATTGACAGCGATACGGATAAAAGATTCATTATTTTTAATACCTTCCATTGTTTTTTGCATCAGTATTTTTGTCGTTATTTTGTGTAACACCTCTCGACTAAAAGTATTGAGCTTTTGAACAATGGGTTGATTTTGCAGCGCAACCATCTCTTTAAGTTCTTGAAGCGTGAAAATTTCAGCCATCGCTTTTTCACTGGCTTTCACAAAAGTGTCTATATAGAATTGGTTAATCAGTTGTTTCCCCTCATGGTCAAAAAATGCATTTATTATACTAGAAAATTTTTCTTTTTCAGTATTTGCCTGATCTTCAACTTTTTTTAAAACCATTTTAACCATCATCATGACAGATTCCACCATTTGATCAGGGTTATAAATATGCGACGTGTACTCACCAGCCAATTCTATTTTTTCAGGCGTTACACCATCAGATGCTTTTGGAAGAGTGCTTTGTTTAATTTGTTCATCATATTGATCCCGCATCTTTTTTAACATTTCTGAACTATCTGTCGTATCAACTTCCTTTTGCGAAAGGCTCAGCAATTTATCACTTACATTTTTATCTAATCCACCCTCTATGGCTTTTGCTACAATTTGTTTAATGAAATTAACCATAAAATTTGGCATGGCAGAACCCATCATTCTTTTCATAGCCCTATTCATTAAATAAGTTTGATATTGAGCATTATTTACTTTTAACCATATTGCGTTTTTTCTTAAATTGAAGATAAATTGAAGTTCTTCTTCAGTAAAATAATTCTTATACGCACCTATTACTTCTGGAGAATCAGTTCCACTGAATTTTAAAGCTTCTTCATTAAGATTATCGAGTAAGATAATTTTAAATTTTTCCTGGTTCTGTCCAAATTTTTCAGTGAGTTGCTTGAGCTGAAGAGCTACTGGTCCAAAGATATCAAAAGAAGTCATTTTTTGAGAATCATCAGGTTTTAAAATTTTAGTAATAAGTTCATCTTTTTTGTTATCATCATCAGCATAAAGAAATGACGTTGCAAAAAACATAGAACACAAGATAAGTATTTTCTTCATTTTATCCTCCAAAATTGTTTTATTATTTAATTATACAGATTGCAAATTAAATAATAGTTAATATTAATTGTAGTAAATATGAAAACTTTACATTAAATAAACTACGTTAAGACTCAAATAGTTAAATTTAAAAAAGAAATAAATATTCCAGCAAAAACACTTTTTATTTAAAACTTTACGTACGTAAAAACGTACGTTATAATAAACTACACACTCTTTATATAGGAGATAAATTATGAGCATTTTAACAGCCAGTGAAGCCCGCGCTAATTTATATAAACTCATTGACGAAACAAATTTAACGCACGAACCAACCTTAATAAAAGGTAAAAGAAATAATGCAGTTCTTCTTGCCGAAGATGATTGGCGCGCCATACAAGAAACTTTATTCCTTCTTTCAATCCCCCAGATGAGAGAATCTATCCAAGAAGGACTTGCAACGCCTTTTAATGAAACGTCCAAAAAACTAGATTGGTAAGAATGTGTATGAACTCTATTTTACAAAACAATCACAGAAAGATGCACAAAAAATAAAAGAAGCAGGCCTTAAAAATAAAGCTGAACTTTTATTGGATATTATCAGGCATAATCCGTTTCAAAATTCTCCTCCTTACGAAAAGCTGGTTGGTGATTTAACAGGAGCCTATTCAAGACGTATCAATATTCAACATCGTCTTATCTATCAGGTAGATATTGAATTAAAAGGCGTTAAAATTATCCGACTCTGGACACATTATAAATAAAATTAAGAAGAAACAAACTGATGCTCAAATAAACCATCAGTGACAGACACCAATCCCCAATTATCTATTTCATAAACAAGCGAAACCAATCCCCCTTCAGGAAAAACATATTGCTTTACTTGTTTATAATGTTCGTCTTTCGCAATAGGCAAAAAACGCAACAATTCGCTTATGCCAGGATTATGACCTATAACTAACAATGTATTAATATCTGCAGGACATTTTTCAATAATACTTAAAATACGCTCTTTAGGGGCAGCATATAGACCTATCTGAATTTCTGTCAAAGGCGTTTTTTTAAAAGCCGCCGCCAAGCATTCAAGTGTTTTCATTGTACGTTCGACAGGCGATACATAAATTAAATCAGGGATAATATGAGCGCGCACTAAATAATCGCCAGCTTCACGTGATTGCTTCATTCCCTTTTCAGATAAAAGCCGAAAACGATCACCTTCTTTCACATTGGGTGCATCACCGTGGCGCATCAAAATTAAGCGTTTCATGTATACCCTTTCTCTTTCAAACTGTGGAGGGCGTCAGATTTCGGGTTTCGCAATACTCTCGTATGAAGAATACGCTCCGTTTGCTCCCCACTCATCTTCCTACCCACATTTTGAAATTGTTTGGGTATACAATGGCATAATCTCATATTGGTACATCATTATTCCGTCATCAAGATAGAATCTTGTTTTGATGCCGCATTAAATTGATCTATAGACCTCTTTCGAAACTCGCTAATGTGTGGCAAGTGATAGGAGATTTGGCACGGAAGACCGGAGTGTATCCTTATATACATGAGGATCTGAGCACCAAAACGACGCATCAATCGACCACAGTAGTAGAGTTTCTAAACAGGTCTAGTAGTTTTTGTTGCTTCAAACGCGCTTTTTGAAGATGCTCTTCTTTCACATGACCAAAGCCGCGGATTTCCTCAGGAATATTCGCAATATCACACGCAATTGTATAATTGTCATGATTTAAATTTTTCAACACATGATCGATTGTCGCTTCATATTCACTGATCAAGCCGCGTTCCATTTTACGCTCTTGTGTGTAAGAAAAAGGATCGAGCATACCACCGCGTAAAAACTTAAAGCCTGCTAATATCTTAAATGCACGCATCATCCAAGCCCCATATGCTTTTTTCTTCAGATGCCCTGTTATTTTATCTTTTTTTGCAATCAAAGGCGGTGCTAGATGGAATTGAAGTTTATAATCGCCTTCAAAATGATCTTCAATTTTTTTTATGAAATCACCTTTTGTATAAAGACGGGCAACTTCATATTCATCTTTATAGGCCAATAATTTTGCATAATTTTTGGCAACAATTGTCGATAAGATCTGATCTTCTTTTTGAAAACGAGCATCTATATCAACAATCTTTTTTACAACATCTTCATATTTTTGGGCATATTTCTTATTTTGATATTCTGTAAGAAACGCCATACGCACTTTAATAATATCTTTTGCAGTGCTTGCGAATTTTTTCTTTTCCTCTCCCTTTTCATCGCGACCAATAAGGGCATGTAAAGTTTTTAAATCATGGGCTGCACGTCTACCCCATAAAAAAGCTAATTTATTATTGGTAATGCTTACTCCATTAAGTTCGATTGCTTTTTCAATTGCCTCACCGCTTAAAGGCAAAAATCCTTTTTGATAAGCGTAGCCTAATAAAAATGCATTACTGTAAATAGCGTCACCCAAAATAGAGCTTGCTAAATCATGGGCATGAATGGGGAATAAATTATCCTCTCCAACCGTTACAGCCAAATTTTCATGGAGTAATTTTTCTGGAAAATAGGCATCTGGGTTTTGCGTAAAATCACCTGACATCGCTTTGCGTGGATCAAAAATGATTTTTGTTTTACCCATACGCATTTTATCCAGCATTTCTGGATTAGCGGTCACCACATAATCCCCACCAATCACCAAATCAGCATTACCTGTGGTAATGCGTGATGCATGAATATCTTCAGTTTTAGGCGCCAATTTTAAATGACAAGTCACCTGTCCACCTTTTTGGGCAAGACCTGTAATATCCAGAATCGTACAACCTTTACCTTCTAAATGGGCGGCCATCCCTAAAAGAGCACCGATGGTGACAATCCCTGTACCGCCAACACCCGTCATCAAAACATCATAAACACGATCAAGTTTTGGAATCTGGGGGTCGGGTATATCAATAAGATTTGGTTTAAAATCGTCTTTTAACAAAGATGATTTTTTGCGTAATTGTCCGCCAAGAACCGTTACAAAACTGGGGCAAAAACCCTTCACACATGAATAATCTTTGTTACAGGATGATTGATCAATTTCACGTTTACGCCCTAATTCTGTTTCAAGCGGCAAGATTGAAACACAATTTGATTTTTTGCCGCAATCCCCACAGCCTTCGCACACATTATCGTTAATGAACACACGAACAGGTGGATCTTCCATTAATTTACGTTTACGCCTGCGTCTTTTTTCTGCAGCACAGGTTTGATCATAAATAAGGACAGATGTGCCTTTAAGCGTTCTATATTTTTGTTGCATCGATTCAAATTCATCGCGATGCTCTATCTCAATGTTTGGCGCAAAACCTGTCATTGATTTATATTTTTCAATATCATCCGATACCAACGCAATAGAAACAACGCCTTCAGCACGCAATTGTTGCGTCAATTGTGGCAAGCTTAAAGGACCGTCTAGGGGCTGCCCACCGGTCATGGCCACAGCATCATTATACAAAAGCTTAAAAGTAATATTTACTTTAGAGGCGACTGCCTGACGAATCGCTAAAATACCCGAATGGTAATAAGTACCATCACCTAAATTAGCAAAAACATGTTCCGTTTCTGTGAATGGCGCCTGTCCTATCCATGGCACGCCTTCCCCACCCATTTGCGTGAAAGTGGAAGTATTCCGATTCATCCACGTCACCATATAATGGCAACCAATGCCAGCGAGTGCGCGGCTTCCATCTGGGACTTTAGTGGAGGTATTATGCGGGCAACCCGAACAATAATAAGGAATACGTTGCATGGCAAGTGGGCGTTGATGGCCGGCTTTCTCATTCAACAAATTGATATAATCATCCATGACACCGTGTGTATAATATTTTTTAAGGCGCTTCACTAAAACATGTGCGATTTGCGTTGGCGTCAATTCGGTTGTGGTTGGAAATTGAACCTGATCATGTTCATCTAATTTACCTGTAATCAACGGCCGTGCAATGTGCTGAAGATTATAGAGAATTGATTTAACTTGGTCTTCAACAAGGGGTCTTTTTTCTTCAATAATTAAAACTTCTTCAAGCCCTAACATGAAAGCTTTTAATTGTTCAGGTTCTAACGGCCAAACAAGACCAATTTTATAAATGGATAAACCAATTTTATGCGCAATTTCTTCTGTGATACCTAAATTATCAAGGGCATCATGTAAATCAGCATAAGATTTACCCGTTGTTATGATTCCAAAACGCGGCACTTCCGGTTTTATCGTTATTTTATCAATATTATTAGCACGCGCAAAGGCTTTAACGGCCGCCATTTTATAATTGTGAAGACGTGCTTCTTGTGCTAATGGCGTGTCAGGAATACGAATATTTAAGCCATCTTGCGGTACTATAAAATCTTGCGGCGTCACAAATGAATATTTATCAATATCCACCCACAATGAGCCTGCACTATCTGCTGTTTCTTCAATTGTTTTAAGGGCAACCCAACATCCTGAATAACGCGATAAAGCCCACCCAAAAATGCCAAAATCAAAAAGCTCTTTCATACTCGATGGATTCAACACAGGAATCATCGCATCCATCATAGCGTAATCACTTTGATGGGGTAAGGTTGATGATCTACAAGCATGATCATCCCCCATTATAACAAGCACACCACCATGTTTAGACGTACCCGCTGCATTTCCATGCTTAAACACGTCACCAGATCTGTCAACACCAGGGCCTTTGCCATACCAAATCCCAAACACACCATCATATAACGCACCTGGATATAAATTCGCCTGTTGCGACCCCCAAACGGCTGTCGCCCCTAAATCTTCGTTAATGCCTGGTACAAATTTAATATGATGCTCATCTAAATATTTTTGGGCAGCCCATAATGCTTTATCATATCCACCTAAAGGTGAGCCCCTATATCCTGAAATAAAACCTGCTGTCTTTAGTCCATTTTTAACATCAAGCTGATGCTGTAAAAAAGGAAGTTTAACAAGCGCTTGAATGGCTGAGATATAAATTCTGCCTTTGTTTACAACATATTTATCGTCTAGACTAACGGGCAGAAGGGTCATTTTTATCTCCAAAATATAACAATCCAAATTTAGTGAAAATTTTTAACTTTATTTTAAAAATTACCCACATTCCAGTCTGTTTTCCTGAACGCCTTGAAGCGAAGCTTCAAAGGCAGATTCAGGATCCCAACTATAATACATGCTCGTAAGAGCATGGCTTTATTTACAATAATCAAAATAAAGATCTTTCCACACTGGATTAGCTTTATTTATTAATTCTAACTTCCATATTCTTCGCCAAGCCTTAAGCTGAGCCTCACGGTAAAGTGCCTCTTCAGGACGTTCAAATTGTTCTGTGTATACTAGTTTATGTACATTATATTTACAGGTGAAGCCTTTAATTAAATTATTTTTATGTTCATAAATGCGCCTTATTAAATTATTAGTCATACCTATATAGATAGTTCCATTTGTTTCAGAAGCAACAATATAAATCCAATACGATTTCATGTTATTTTTTCTTATAATTAAGCCATGCTCTTCGAGCATGTTCTTTAATTTGGATCCTGAATCTGCGTTCGAAGCTTCGCTTCAACGCGTTCAGGAAAACAAAAGGGTGTACAAACCATTTCACTATACATCAGTTACGCCAGAAAAATGGCAAAAAGACAACAAGTACCGAAAATATTTCGAGTCTCCCTAAAAGCATCCCCAAAATCATGATCCATTTAGCGACAATTGGCAGATCAGCAAAACTTGAAAATGGTCCGTATATTTCAGTCAATCCCTGGCCTGTATTGCTAAGTGTTGAAATTGAAATGCTTAAACTGGATGAAAAATCAACACCTACACACGCATAAGCAATTGCAAAAATAAAAATGATAAGCACATACACAAAAATAAAAGTACTAACAGATGTTAAAATATTTGGTGAAATCGCTTTATTGTTAAAATACGGAATAAAAATACCTCTAGGGTGAATTAATTGCGCAATTTGTGTTGATGTTTGGGCCAATAACACCCGGAAACGAAAAACTTTTAACCCGCCTGACGTTGATCCACGACATCCCCCAATAAGGCCTAAAAACAATAAAATAAGAAGCGGAAAACTTCCCCATTTTAAAATATTTTCCGTCGCAATGCCAGTTGTTGTCATGTAGGAAACGGCATGAAAAATAGATTTACGTATAAGTACAAAAAAATCAATTTTTGCTTGAAAGCCACCATATTTCTGAAACAAATGCACAAAGATTAAAATTGCTGCAATTGCAATGAAACCTATAAAAAGTTGAACTTCTCCATCTTTTAGCAATGCACGTCGATTACCCATTAAAAATTTTGCATATAACACAAAAGGCATGGCCCCCAATAACATAAAAATAATACCAACCCACTCAATCCGTGCATTGTTAAAATACCCAAAAGATTGATCATGCGTTGACGTGCCTGAAGTTGCAAGGGTCGTGATACTATGAAAAATAGCATCAAAAAAGCTCATGCCAAAAAGCCAATAGGCAAAAAAACAAATAAGTATTAATCCTAAATAAATCAACACGATATTAGCTGCTATTTGTGTCGAACGTGGCAAAAATTTATCAAATTTGTCAGAACTTTCCATTTGGAAAAGCTGCATTCCTCCAATTTTTAACAAAGGTAAAATGGCAATGGCCAAAACGATAATGCCGATGCCACCCAAACCTGATAAAAATGCACGCCACAAATGCAATCCTTGGGATAAATGATCAAGGTTTTTGAAAATCGTTGACCCCGTTGTAGTAAGCCCTGACATTGTTTCAAAATAGGCTTCGGTAAAAGTCAGCTTTAATGACGTCAACATAAAAGGAATGGCCGCAAACCCTGATAAAACAGTCCACGTTAGAAAGGTCAATAAAAAAGCCTGCCTTACACTAATTTCTTTAATATTTGTTTTAAAAGCAAAAATAAGAGAAAAACCTGTGAAAATTGTAATAGAAGACGATGTCAAAAAAATAACACCCTCAGCTTGATGTTGGAGATGATCTAATAAAGCAGGTCCAAGCATCGTTACACCTAAAATAACGAGCAAATGGCCTATAATATAAAAAACAGGACTAAACATAAATTGTTAATCTCAGCACGGACGCAGCCTTATCAAAATCTTATGATACGTATATTAACGCGAATTCGACATTAGCATTATTGAAAATCAATAGATTCGTCGTTGCGAGTGGCCCAAATTTAAAAAGAGCCACGTGGCAATCCAGTCCTAAAATCAACATTTAAAACTTTTTAAACGCTTTTTCTGGATTACTTCTTCGCCCCATTTAATTGGGGCTCATCGCAACGACGGAAACTTTAAGTTTCCTAATATAAAGTATTATCGAGTTCGTGTTATTAATGATATGACGATTTCACGTGATCTCCAAGTTTAAACATCTGAACCTAAAACCTAACGTCTTTACAATTCATGAATACCCTTGGTTGTTGAATATTCAAAATGCATTATTTTATCAGGATTAAGCCAATGATGAATTGCATGTGCTGCCGATGCTGCTTCTGCAAATCCTGTTAATATTAATTTCAACTTACCTGGATAAGTTGCTATATCACCAATAGCATAAACGCCTTCAACATTCGTGTTCATTGTTACGGGATTTATTTTTAAATGATTATTCTCAAGATCCAATCCCCAATGTGCTAAAGGCCCTAAATGCATGGCAAGCCCAAAAAAAGGGAGCAAAATATCAGTTGGAAGCATTTTTGAATCACCATCTAAGGTTGCAACTTCAACAAAATCTAGCATACCTTCCTTGCCATGCAATGCTTTCAATTGATAGGGCACGACAAGTGAAATTAATCCTTGCTCTACTTTTTGTTGTAATTGATTCAAGGATTCGGGCGAGGCTCTGAATTTATCACGCCGATGAATTAAATTAACGTGTTCAGCAATTTCCGAGAGAGAAAGCGCCCAATCAAGCGCTGAATCACCACCACCTGCAATCGTAATTTTCTTATTGCGGAAATTTTCGCGTGATTTCACAAGATAAAAAACAGATTTACCCTCAAATTCAGACAAATGATCAAGCGGTGGACGATTTGGTCCAAAAGCACCGCCACCCGCTGCAATAATAATGGATCTCGCTTTTATCGTTATATTCTTTGATGTTTGAACATGAAAGAAACCTTCTTTTCGCTCAAAAGAACTTACTTCCTGATCAAAATGATAGTTTGGATGGAAAGGAGATGCTTGTATTTCCAATTGATGAATCAAATCGGCACCCGAAACTTTTGGAAAGCCGGGAATATCATAAATTGGTTTTTCAGGATAAAGCGCACTACATTGACCACCAACAGATTCAAGCGCATCAACAACGTGACAGCGAAGTCCAAGCATACCGCATTCAAAAATAGCAAAAAGCCCCACAGGACCCGCACCAATAATAACAACATCCGTTTCAAAAAAAGACATATAACACCTAAATAGAAAGTAATATTCCAACATACTTGAAACTAAACTACCCAGATTATGTGGAAAAGTCTAGAAAATGAGTGATCCAGAAGCTTGACAATTAAGATCCGGTGGATTTTGATGTCCTAGCTGAAGGAGCTCATGAGCACAGGAAGCGCCAACTTAACGACGAATTTACCCATGATGGGTGGTTGTAAGAAAAAACCCCACAACATAAAATGCGCGGGGTCAGATAAGGAGGCAAGATGAAAAATGACAAACTTGTAAAAAATTTAATTCCGTGTAAAGTCTTGCTAAAGGTAAGCACTTCCCAAAAATACGTCTCTTGTACAACGCACTTACATCGTACAAGAGAACGAAGTTGGAAAAGTGGTTACACTTATATAATACCAAATAAAAAGAAATTATAAAACACAAATGATTAAGTTTTTATTAACAAATTGTTTTGAAACAAAAAAATTAGCACAAAAAATGCGTTTTTTTTTGAAGCCTAAGGATATTGTTTTGCTAAAAGGGGATTTGGGTGCTGGCAAAAGTTATTTTGCGCGCGCTTTTATTCAATCCTTATTAGGTGAAGAAACAGAAGTCCCAAGCCCCACTTTCACCCTTGTACAGGAATATGAAACATCTTTAGGGCCTGTTTGGCATTTTGATTTATACCGTCTTAAAAATGAAGAGGAAGTTTTTGAACTTGGCATTGATGAAGCCTTCGCACGTGCCATAAGCCTTATTGAGTGGCCAGAACGATTGGGATCATACACGCCAAAAGAATATATATGCCTTGATTTTAGTTTCACTGAAAATCCAGATGAACGCATTGTGACTTTTTCTTTCACACAAAAATATGAATGTATAGCTGAAAAAATTAAGAACTTAATTCTTGAAAATTGATTAATACTCCCAATTGAAAAAATACATCAAAAACAAACAGTAACCATAAACACATCTCTATAAATGATATAAATTTGGACAGCATATATAAAAACAAATTTTTATTTAAAAAAAATTAAAATTAATGTAATATCACGTATTATTTTTGTTTAATTCTAAGGAACTTAAAATGCTAAAGAAAATTCTACTCTCACTATATCTATCCCTCACTTTATTTACAGTAGAAGCTGTGCAACCAACATTTGAGGAAAAACAAAACACTGCTCTTTTAATACAAGAAATTAAAAATATAGGTGGCAAAAGCGCAAACGGTATACCAAACGCAACAATGCTGTCCATCGCCATTGATTTTGCTCAAGAATGTGCAACTAACTTTTATTGTAATAAAATCTATGGCCAATCAAGTTCAAAACGACTTGGTAAAAATATGATTTCTCATGTTGGCTTTAAGGAACGTGCACGATTTTTTCCAGGTCGCGCAAAAGCTGAAATTCTTGCATTTTGCACGGCACGTGATGGAAAACAAGCAGCACGACAACTTGCAAGACAATGGCTCAAAAGCCCCGGTCATAAAGCACATATGATGCCATTTCATAAATATTATGCTTATGCTGTTGTTAGAACAGATAAAATTCCTGGTTATTCAGGTTGTCACTGGTTCGCAATTGGACTTTTCGCAGATTAATTGATTTATGATAGACTTCTTTCGAAACTCGCTAATGTGATGCGAGTGATAGAAGATTCGGCACGGAAGACCGCAGTGTATTCTTCATACATGAGGATCTGAGTACCGAAGCGACGCATCAATCGACCGCAGTAGTAGAGTTTCGAAAGAAGTCTAATCAAAGAAGAGCCCAAAAGGACTCTTCTTTTGATGCCTTAAATAGCAACACGTTGCTTTTGTTCTAGGTTTTTATTCAATTGTAAAACAATTTGATCTAAAAATTCTTCTGTATTCAGATAAGGCTCATTAGGGCCTCTGAGCAAAGACAGATCTTTAGTCATATGACCATTTTCAACTGTTTCAATACAAGATTGTTCTAAAGTTTGTGCAAAAAGCCCAAGCTCTGGTGTGTTATCAAACTTTGCACGATAAGACAATGCTTGAGTCCACGCAAAAATGGATGCTATTGGATTAGTGGAGGTTTTGTTGCCCTTTTGGTGTTCTCTGTAATGACGGGTCACGGTACCATGTGCCGCTTCTGTTTCAATAGTTTTACCATCGGGTGACAAAAGGATGGACGTCATGAGGCCTAAAGAACCAAAACCTTGTGCGATTGCATCTGATTGGACATCGCCATCATAATTCTTACAAGCCCAAAGGAAATTACCATCTGTACGCATAGCCGTTGCGACCATATCGTCAATCAAACGATGTTCATAAACAATCTTTTTAGCTTTGAATTTAGCTTCAAATTCTTTTTCGTAGATTTCTTGAAAAAGATCTTTAAAACGACCATCATACGCTTTTAGAATTGTGTTTTTTGTTGATAAAAACACATCGAATCCAATATCAAGACCATAATTCAAACATGAACGTGCAAAACCACGAATGGATTCATCTTCATTAAACATACCCATCGCAACGCCACCAGTGTTGGTGAATTCATGGATTAGATGCTCTTGCGGTTTACCACCATTTGCAGGTGTATAAGTCATTGTGACTTTACCAGGACCTGGGATCTTAATGTCTGTCGCACGATATTGATCGCCATAAGCATGACGACCGATAATAATCGGTTTTGTCCAATTGGGTACAAGACGTGGCACATTTTTAATGATGATAGGGGCACGGAAAACGGTACCATTTAGAATGTTACGAATCGTTCCATTCGGCGATTTCCACATTTTTTTAAGATTAAATTCTTTAACGCGTGCTTCATCGGGGGTGATTGTTGCGCATTTAACACCAATTCCATATTGTTGAATGGCTTTTGCTGCATCAATTGTAATTTGATCATCGGTTTTATCACGACTTTCAATACCAAGGTCATAATATTTTAAATCAATATTTAAATATGGATAAATAAATTTGTCTTTGATCATCGCCCAGATGATCCGCGTCATCTCGTCGCCATCAATGTCAACGATTGGATTTAAAACTTTAATTTTGGCCACGAATTGTCTCCCTTTGAACTAATTTTTTACTATATAGTTAATAGACTTGATGAGTAGACAAGGAACAACAAACGAAGTGTATCCTTATATACATGAGCGAGGCGTGACGATGTATCCTCGCAATGTCTATTGACTATAGCTACGATTTTAATGTGAATTGGGTCAGAAGCATAGGAAAATTAAACAATTTTTTTTAAACATTCTTCTTTTGTAAGCGTAAAGCCACTTTCAATCCAAGCATTTAAGATTTTTTGAAGCGCTATGCCTAAAAAAGGCCCATCTTTAAAACCCATATCTTTAAGATCACTTGCTTTAATAGGCATTATTTGCTTAACCCAATGATTACAAAAAGTTAAAAATTGTTGGTATGTTTCAACATCAATCAACTCCAATAATAATTGAAGCATTAACCAATCGCGCGTTATGGCTTTATCATGAACATATAAAAAATGATAAAATGAATGCGCGGCGCTCATAGGTGTTTTGCCTATTTTTTTAATGAGACATTTTAAATAATGTTCTGTTTTATTCGATAATCTAAATGTTTTTTTAAGAAGTTTAATCTCGTTATTATTTTGTGGAAAAGTCAGTAGAAAAAATTTAATATCGACAGAAGGTAATTTAAAATCTGAATTATATAATTTCGTCACAAGCTTTAAATTAATATCGTATGGCATTAAATTTTTAAAAACATTCCCTTTTTCCATTAATTGTAAGGATTTCAATGCATATGGATTATTAAGAAGCTTAAAAATTTCAGTTGATAATCGTTCACCCGATAATTCTTTAAGATGATTTGCAAAATAACAAGCCGCATCATATGAAGGTTCATGAAGTAACCCATCATATTGGCTTAAAAAGCGAAAATAACGCAAAATACGTAAATAATCTTCTTGAATACGCTTTTTAGGATCTCCAATAAAACGTAAAAATTTTGTCTCAAGATCTTTAAGACCATCTGTATAATCATAGATAATACCCTGATGATCACAATATAAAGCATTATAAGTAAAATCACGCCTTAAAGCATCTTCTTCCCAAGAATCTGTATAATTTACAATTGCATGACGCCCAAAAGTTTCAATATCTTGTCTAAGTGTTGTTACTTCATAATGATATTTTTTTCCAATGGCTGTAATCGTGCCATGTTTCATGCCTGTTGGGATGATCCTAAAGCCTTTTTCTTGAAGCAAATCAGTAACTTCTTCAGGTTTAAAAGGCGTTGCAATATCAAAATCATTAGGCTTATGACCCAATAATGTTTCACGAACCGATCCACCGACAAGTCGACCATTCAATGTCACAAGAATTTGCTGAAATTCGGGCTCTAAAAGCCATGAGGGTTTTGGATCAAGAATGCTTGTGTTAAGCATCTTTAGAAATGGCTTCCGCCAAATTAACAAGGATTGACGCTGTTGCGCCCCAAATTTTATATTGTGCAAACTCAATAACATAATATGAATGCGTTTGACCATGCCATGTAATAATTTGCTGCTGAACATGTTGTTTGTTCAGAATAAAAGAAAGGGGTATTTCAAAAGATTCAATAACTTCAATAGGATCCAATGTTAAAGAAAAAGGAGGTTCAACATGTGCTAAAATAGGTGTAATTTCAAAGCCTGTAATTGTACGACATTGGTTTAGCCTACCAATAATCGTTACTTTTTCAGGTGGCAATGCAATTTCTTCCTGTGCCTCCCTTAAAGCTGTATCTTCAGGCGAGTTATCTTTTGGATCAAACCGTCCACCCGGAAAACAAATTTGCCCAGGATGATCACGTAAATGTTCAGCACGACGATTCAACAAAACATGAATGCCATGTGGGTGAGGAACAAGCGGTACAAGAACAGCTGCTTTTGTATAATTATCAACTATATTTTGAGCAGCATAAGGGTATTGTGTGCGCCATTGGTCATATCTGCTGATAATGTCAGGAATATGCATTTATCTCACATAAGGTCTATCTTATAGCTAAACAATTTTATTTTGTCACTAGGAATGAGGCGCGAAGTGTAGTCTCTTCCTACATGAACGACGAATGACAACGTGCCAAATTAAAATTGTTTAGTTATAGTATAGAATTTTTTAGATCTTGAATACAAGCAGCATATTGTGACGGTCCTTTTTCAAAGACAGAAGTCCCCGCAACAAGACATGTAGCACCAGCTTTAATAGCCATACCTGCCGTTTTCATATTGATACCGCCGTCCACTTGAAGTTCAATATTTAAATTTTCACGTCGAATAATAGATGAAAGCGCCTCAATTTTTTTTAATTGGCTTTCTATAAAATGTTGCCCGCCAAAACCTGGGTTCACGCTCATAATCAATATTAAATCAATCGCCTCTAAAATAGGTAAAATACTTGTATGACAAGTACCTGGATTCAAGGAAACACCTGCTTTAGCGCCCATTTTACGAATTTGTGTTAAATGTCTATGTAAATGGGACGTCGCCTCTTGATGAATCGTTACAATATTTGCACCCGCTTCAATAAAGGGCTCAATAAATTGCTCTGGTCTATAAATCATTAGATGAACATCAAAAGGAAGAGTCGAATAAGGGCGCAATGCTTTTACAATTTGGGGACCCATCGTAAGATTAGGTACAAAAGCACCATCCATCACATCAAAATGAATCCAATCAGCTTTAGCTTCTGTGATTAATGTAACTTCTTTCCCTAAAGCTGCAAAATCAGCAGATAACAAAGAAGGGGCTATTTTAATGGGGTTCATTTTATACTCATTACTAATATTGTGGATATTGTACGCCTTTTAATGCTAGAATTCAAAAAAAACTTACTTAAAAATAAATGTCTAGATTATGGCCAAATTCGTCGTCAGGTCGCAGCAATTGGTACTCATGTACGAAGAAGTACACTGCGTTCCAGTTCTCGCCCTTTCTAGACTTTGACTCATAATCTAGACATTTATTTTTAAGTTTATTTACTAGTATTTTGGATGATACATGAAAAAAAATCTCTGCTTATTAATTGGTGTTTTAATAATGAACATTATTACGGCTGCAAACTCAAAATTAACCGATATGCTTCCATTTTTAGAAGAAAAAATAAAAGAAGGCCACGAACAATTTAAGGTGCCTGGATTTGCAATCGCTTTTATTGAAGGCGATCAAATTCAATATATGAAGGGATTTGGTGTTCGTGTGCATGGACAAGAAGAACCAATCACTACAGAAACACTTTTTCAAATTGGTTCTGTAACAAAAGGTATGTCGGCTACTTTAATGGCGCGCTTAATATCAGAAGGTGTGCTCAATTATGATGATAAAATTATTAAACATTTTCCTGATTTTAAATATTGCGATGAAGAACATACACAAAATTTAACCATTAAAGACGTATTAAGCCAGCGTAGCGGATTACCAGCTTATGCAGGCGACGTTGATATCCAAGCAGGTAAACATTTTCAAGATGTATTACCAACACTTCAAAATTTAACGCCTATCGCACCACTCAAAGAAAAGTTCTCCTATCAAAATGTTTTATATTGTGTGCCAGGACAAGTCGCTGAAAAAATACTCAAAAAAGATATGAATAGTCTTTTTCAAGAGAAATTTTTTGATCTTATAGGATTCAAAAATGCATCTTTAGGCATTAATGCGCTTAATGCAAGCAACAACAAAGCCTTATCACATAAAGTTGGCACAACATTCACACGCGTTTTACCTTATTCAGAATTTGGATATCGCATCCCCTATGCCGGTGGCATTAATATGTCGATCGAAGATCTTGCCAAATATGCCCAGCTTCATATGAATAAAGGCAAAATTAATGGCCAAACCTATATCCCTGAAACTATAATAGATGAATTGCATAAAGTTCAAATTGATACAACCGGGAGCGAGCCTTATCGTTATACAAAGAATTTTTATCCTAAAGATCGTGTTAAGAATACAGGCTATGGATTAGGCTGGCGCATTTATGATTGGAATGGGCATAAAGCAATTGGTCATGGTGGTTTTGTCAATGGCCAAGTCGCGATGGTTTCATTTTTACCAGAACATAAAATAGGCATCGCAGTCCTTGCTAATGCTGCAACACCTTTAGGCGTCATTATAAGATCATATTTGTTTGATCGTCATCTAGGTTTAAACGATATTGATTGGCTTGATCGCGCAAAAATCATTAAAGCACGCGATAAAGCAACATCCGCTAAAAATGCTAAACATTCTCATAAAAAAACACCGCTTAAAAAAGAAGTGGCTAAAAAAGTTTTACCCAAAAAAGAAAGTTCCAAAAAAAATCCTGTTAAAAAAGGAAGAATTGTCAAAAAAGATTAAATTGCGTATAGTTCAAAAAGTATTATAAGGATCTAGTTGCGTGAATTGGTTAAGAGATTTTGTAAAGCCTAAAATCAGGGCACTTGTAAGCAAAAAGAATGTTCCAGACGATTTATGGACAAAATGTTCAAGTTGCGAGCAAATGATTTTCCATCGGGAGCTTGCTTCAAATTTACAGGTCTGTCCGCATTGTTCCTACCATATGCGCATGAATGCGACATCGCGTCTTCAAATGCTTTTTGATAATGCCGAATATCGCATTATTGAATTTCCAACAGGTTTAAGTGACCCCTTAAAATTTAAAGATACAAAAAAATACACAGACCGTCTTAAAGAAAATCGCGCCAAAACCAATAATCAAGATGCGATTATTGCGGCTCACGGTAAAATGGGTGGCGTAGGTGTTGTTATTGCAGCCTTCGATTTTGATTTCATGGGTGGATCCATGAGCATTGCAACGGGAGAGGCACTTTTATCAGCATCGCGTCTTGCGATATTGCAACAAGCCCCTTTAATTGTTATTCCAGCTTCTGGTGGTGCGCGTATGCAAGAAGGCATCTTGTCCCTTATGCAAATGGCAAGAACAGTGGCAGCTGTTCAAGAAGTAAAAGAGGCAGGTCTTCCTTATATCGTTTTACTCGCTGATCCAACTTATGGTGGCGTCAGTGCTAGTTTTGCAATGTTAGGTGATATAGCAATTTCAGAACCAGGTGCAATGATTGGTTTTGCAGGGCGTCGTGTTATCCAAGAAACAATTCGTGAAAAATTACCCAATGATTTCCAAAAAGCTGAATATTTACTAGACCACGGCATGATTGATATGGTCGTCACACGTCGTGAATTACGCCCCATGATGATTAAAATTTTATCATTATTACAGAACAAAACGCCTTCAGCACAAGTTTTGGCGATTAAGAAAAAATAATTTTAAAAGTTATTGTTATTATACTTAAAATATAAAGAGGTTATTATGTTTAGAACTATTGTTTTGTCTTTGGCAATACTGTTTACAAGCAATCAAGCTACAAGTCATCAAAATAATTTAAAACCAATATATTATCTTTCTGGCATGAACGATAAAGTTGATGAAAAAAATATAAATAAAAATTATTTAATTTTTAAAGATCGTAAAACAAGCTTAAAAGGATATAAGGATAAATCAGATAAAATCATTATTCCTGCACAATTTCACCAAGCATGTCATTTTAATAAATATGGCATTGCGAATGTTTGTTATGAAAGAACAAGAAATTGTTATAAAATTAATACTTCTGGTAAAAATATTGCAAAATCATTTGAAATCAACAACGGCCCTGATTATGAAGTTGATAATATGTCACGTATTGTTAAAAATAACAAAGTAGGATACATCGATAATACAGGTAAAATCATCATTCCACCACAGTTTGATTGGATTGGTATTTTTAATTTATCATCGCCCATTACCGTTGTTTCAATAGGATGCGTATCAGTTCGAGTACCTAACAGTGAGTACTCAGAAATGAAAGGCGGCAAATGGGGTGCAATTGATAAAACAGGAAAAATCATTGTGCCAATTGAGTATGATGAATTTGATGGATATCTACCTAAAGATAAAAAAACACTAACCTTTAAAAAAGGCGATCAATCTTTTGAATTATATGAAGTATCTCCAAATCAATATAAACTCATCCCAATGCATTGATTATACCATTTTTAAAAAACATTAGTCATAAACAATATGTAGCTATTTCAACAGAGAACCTATTAAAAAAACGTTCGCTGCACTAAAAAACCCTTTGTTTTTACATTAGGTTATTCTTTGAAATGACTATATTCATGAAATTTAGTTTAAATAATTAAAATTTTTATTGTAGTATTTTTTATTTTTTAGTACTATATTTAGAATTAATTTAAATTTAGGAGTAATAAAATGAAATGTTTTGGTAATCTTGTTGTAAAAATTACATTTTTTTCTTTTTTGTGTTTTGGCGTCACTTTAAGTCATGTAAATGCTATTACATTTGAAAATTATGATGCTTTTATTGATTATGGTACGCACCCCGGTGGATTTGAACTTCGGCATTCTGATGTAGTTTTTCGTAATTTGCTTCATCAGCTTATGGAGATAGTGAGTGATCCTAATGAGACGTCAAAAAATAGGAATATTGCACGTTATGAAATAGCTAGATTGTGTGCAAAATATCTTTATAATCCTGCGCAAAACTTAAGTTGGTATACATTTGTAAAAAGAATTTTGGCGCTTGAATTTAATTTTGAACAAATGGAAAATACCGAAGATAATACGCGCTTAATTCGAAATTATCAAAGCGTTCGTGAAAATCTTAAGCGTTTTTCGACAGCTGTTGTAAATAAATATACTCACTTTATTCACAATAAAATACCTTTTCGTTTGGGACGTGAGTTTTATAATACGTCACTTGAACCTTTTCCTGTAGGCCAACGATTAGAAAATTTCAATCATTGTTATGTTTTTTTAACGACAAATCATCAAGATTTGCCTTTGGTTAAACAACATCAACTTAAAATTGGTATGGCGAATTTATTTTTAAATCATGCAGATGTAATAACAGATATTGGTCAAAAAAGAAATATTGTTCAAGAAATTTTGCCCCAATTAATAGCTATTATTGAATATCGAGATGAAAATCAGAACAATGAAATAAACCGTCTTAAAGCACATGCTGCAATTTTATACGGCTGGTATTGTTATCGTTTTATAGGGATAATAGATGATGAAGGCACGAATCGTAATGAATTGTATCAAAATGCATTAAATTTCTTAGATAGAATTGCTGAAGAACGTTATACAAAGAAAAGTTTGCTTGTTAAAGCCAATATTATTTTATCAAGCAACTTTTCGGCACTTCCAAATGAATATGGAGCGCATATAGATCCTATTAGGGGTGATGACATTGATGCACGTAATAATTCTAAGATTGAAATTTTAGAAAATCTACTTGAAAAGCTACGTGAAATTGGTGAAATTGGGCGCCCTCTAATTCAGGTTATTGAAGGCGTTAGACAAGAGCTTACACAGCCACGTCAATTACAAGCTATCCCTATTGTAAATGGACAGCAAGAACAAGAAGAAGTGCTTCTTGAAGGAGAAGATATTGCGGGACAACAGCCCCAGTTAGAAGATAATTTCAAAACAATGGGTACGATAACAGCTATGTGCAATACACATGCTGGACAGGCAGAGATTCTCGAAACAATAGGACTTGTTGAAAATTGTTTGAGAGATATCAGAGCTCAACAACAGCCAGTCCAAGCAGATCAAGCGCCAGAAATGGATGAAGATCATGGTGGTGATGACGAAGGCGGTACGTGGGATAGTGATGAAGATCATGATAGACGCGATAAATATGTGAGCGACGATGAAGATAGTGATGATGGTTCAGATGGTGATCGCATTGCTGCGGCATGGAGTGACTCAGACGAGGATCATAGCGTATTCGCAGATAATCCTGAAGATTCAAGAATTGATTTGGATTATTTTAAAAAAATTGGATTTAGTGACAAAATTACAAAAATTCTTGAGCAAAAATATGAAAATTTAAATTCATTGAATGTTGAAATAAAAAATGTAAAAAATCAAAAAGAGTATACTTACAATAAAATTGTTCAAAATTATAAGGTAAGAATGATTAATTATTTTTGTCAATATGGCTTGGGGGATGCTTCTAATTTAACAGGCCATAGAGCTATATTTGAAGCCTATGGAGACTCCTTAGATATGGATAGAGAATCTATAGGTGCTGTTATGCGTAAATTAAACATACAAACAAAAAAAATATTTACTATAAATAATAAAAATATAGTAGAATATGTTCTTATTCCATTGTTATCATTAAGAGGAAAATTTATAAAAGGGCATATTTCTATGATCGCAAACCATATACCTTCTGGATTGTGCGAAGGAAATTCATTGCATTATGTTTCAGGCTTTAAAAATAACAAGTTACGAAATGGTGTTTCTGAAGAAATAAAAAAACAACTAGTTCAATTATATTGTGATTGTTTAACTAAAAATAGTTTTGATAATTTAGCCGATGATTTGGAAAAATTAAATGTCACTATGAAAGCGGCTTATAATATATTGAATGATACTTTAAAAGAGGATCAATTACCGAAATGTCCTGAATATTTAAAAATTTTAAGCACAAGTGAACGTGATAAACAAATTTTTGAGGCCTACACAAAATGGATTAAAGATAATCAACAATTAACAATTGTTGATTTTACAAATAGCCATAAGAGTGAATTCAATAATTGTTCTTATTCAATAATTTATGAAGCACTCAAAAAAAATGGACTAACAATTAGAGATAAACAAGCAAAGCATATATCGCCTAATCGCGCTGAAGAAATTCGTAAAATTGCGTATAAATTAAGAGCAAAATCCCCAGGTTGTAGCGATCGAAAATTAGCTAAAAAAATTAGATCAACAATGGAGGATGATATTGGTATGTTTGTAATTCTTAATGTTATAGCAAAAAGAACTTTTACTAAAGAAAAGGTCACTAAACAAAAAAAATATACGTATCAAAACGAAATCATTAAATGCTACACAGAACTTTCTGATACTGATAAGAAGCTTCGTTGTTTATCAGCAACCCAAGAACGTTTAGAGTCGCAAGGTATTGTTTTGACACATCATCATATCAAGAAAGCTATAAATAATTATAGAAAATCAATAGGATTTAAACCACCCGAGCCAGAACATCAAAGCGATAAGTCTACACGCAAAAGAAAAATGGAAGATTTAGAGTCTCCTCATCCAAAAAAACGTGTTGTAAGTATAGAAAGATCTGATCTTTTGTCCAAATCTCTAGATCAAGCAAAAGATCAAAAAGAATCAACACAACAAAGTGTTTCTGAATTTTGTGTAAAAGCGGTACCCAGTGAATCTAAAAGAAAGCCAAGAATTATAGTTGCCTCAGATTCAGATGATGAATCTTAAATGAAAATATAGATTAGAGTGTTTGTTAAGCAATTTACGTCGTTTAACAAACATTCTACACTTTTGCTAAATTATGCCATTTTCAGAAAAAACTAAATAATTTATAGTGTTAGCAGTTAAATATGAAAATGGTATGTTTAACAATTAATATATTTCGAGCATAGATGAAAAGATTTAACGAATCAGGTATAGAAGGCTTAAGATCAAATTGAATTATTTAAGACTTAAGTCTTTCTCGCCTGAAGGCGAGGTTTTTAAACCACTTATCGGACTATCAAATCAAATAAATTTGAAGTCATTTCAGTATAAAAGGCACATCTATGTGAATGTGCCAAACTCAAGAAAATGGTTTATCTGTAAAAACATCATTACACATACACATATGTCAAAAGACTTTACAAATCGTCGTTATGTGTTCTTTCATAACGTTCGTGACGCTCTTGCGCTTCAATCGACAAAGTTGCTATTGGTCGTGCTTCAAGTCTTTCAATCCCAATAGGTTCGCCCGATTCTTCACAATAACCATAACTTCCATCTTGAATGCGTCTTAATGCAGAATCAATTTTTGAAATTAATTTACGTTGACGGTCACGACGTCTTAATTCAAGTGAATTATCTGTTTCTAGCGTCGCGCGATCGGTTATATCCGGTTGATGCAAGTTTTCTTCTTGTAAGTGATGGAGTGTTTCCTCAGATTCAAGAATAAGCTCTTCCCGCCAAGCCAATAGTTTTTGCTTAAAATATTCAAGCATTTGTGCATTCATAAAGGGTTCAGCCCGTGTGGGACGATAATCTGGTGATAATGCCTTGGACATTTTAAACCTCCCTTTTTATAGTTTTTTTTCAACTTTTTTAGTTATTTTTTGATTATACGGAAAAAGAGGACCCTATTACAAGGGCCTCTTTAATTATTATAGATAAGTATTTATGTCATTTTTTAAAGTACTTTCATTTAAAATCCAAGCAAACTAAGCTGTTTTACGCTTTTCACTCTTTTCTGATGGCCCCAACATATTTTCAGGGCGTATCCATTGATCGAACTCTTCTGACGTTAAAAAACCCAATGAAATTGCCGCTTCTTTCAACGTCAGATCTTCTTTGTGCGCTTTTTTTGCAACTTGTGCAGCTTTATCATACCCAATATGAGGATTTAAAGCCGTAACAAGCATTAATGACTGATTTAAATGCGTTCTAATTTGCGCATGATTAGCTTCAATCCCTATCACACAATTATGGGCGAAACTATTACAGGCGTCGCTCATCAATTGGATAGATTGCAACAGATTAAAAATGATGACCGGTTTAAAAACGTTGAGCTCAAAATGCCCATTAGAGCCTGCAATCGATATTGTCACATGATTGCCCATAATTTGTGCTGCAACCATCGTAAGGGCTTCTGATTGCGTTGGATTGACCTTTCCAGGCATGATGGATGAGCCTGGTTCATTTTCAGGGAGATGAATTTCACCAAAACCACATCTAGGACCTGATCCTAATAGGCGAATATCATTAGCAATTTTCATGAGCGAACAAGCGATAACGTTTAATTGTCCTGAAATTTCAACAATAGCATCGTGGCTTGCTAACGCCTCAAATTTATTCGGTGATGTTTGAAAGGGTAAATTTGTTAGTTTTTGAATTTCTTCAATAAATTTTTCGGCAAAACCAATACTTGAATTAATGCCCGTACCAACCGCCGTGCCACCTTGTGCAAGCAAATATAAACGCGGCAGACTTGACCCGATACGATTAATGCCTTGCTCTATTTGAAAAGCATAAGCGCCAAATTCTTGACCTAAAGTAATAGGGGTTGCATCTTGTAGATGCGTTCGTCCAATTTTAATAATAGATTTAAATTCGAGGGCTTTTTTGGATAGAGCTTCTTTGAGCGTAAGTAAAGCTGGCGTCAGATGATGCTGAATCGCCAAAGACGCTGCGATATGCATAATAGTCGGAAATGTATCATTTGATGATTGTCCCATATTGACATGATCATTGGGATGTACGGGTGTTTTATCCCCTTTTTTGCCGCCTAATAATTCATTAGCACGGTTAGCAATGACTTCATTGGCATTCATATTCGTTTGAGTGCCTGACCCTGTTTGCCAAACAACCAATGGAAAATGAGCATCTAGTTTTCCTGTACTTACTTCAATGGCTGCTTTTTGAATAGCATCGGCAATGCGTGTATCCAATTGACCTAAAGAGGCATTTGCGCGTGCACTTGCTTGTTTTTGCAATCCAAAAGCATGAATTAAAGACAAAGGCATTTTTTCTGTGCCAATTTTAAAATTTTCAAAGGAACGTTGTGTTTGTGCTCCCCAATAAGCATCCGCACTTACTTGAATGTTACCCATTGAATCGGTTTCAGTTCTGAAATTTTGATTGTCGCTCATTTTTATCTCCGCTAAGACTCACCCTCAAAAGATTACGTTGAAAAATTATTTTTGGCAAACCTATAGGGAATAAAGCACCCGCATGAAGTTAAATGACTATACGTTAAACCCACATAAGTAGGTTGCCCGCTGACGTCAATCCTACATGTCCGCCGATCGAAAGGCGCATTTTTTGACTTTTATTTACTTTATGAAAATTGCGAGAATTAAAAAACACCAAAGAACCAGGTTTAATCGCAATTTGAGTCGATTCTTTTCCCTCAACAACTTTTTCATCATAACCGTAGGTTTGCTTGTAAATATATTGATCGTCTTCTTTTGCCCATAATTTATTATAAACAACACATTCACCGCCAATACCAGGATCAGTTAAATAAATATTCCATGCATATTGCGCTATTATTTCAGAAATTGACCAATGTTTTGGTATAAATTGTGCAAAATCTGCGTGAAGAAGCGCTGAACTTTGAAGTTCTCGTGCAATGACATGTGTATAATCATTATTGTTTTGCTTTGCAATTTGAACAGATTTTATCCAATTATTTGACAAATGTTTTTGAACTTTAAGAAAAGGATCAAATTTTATAGTATCGCAAAATGCACGATAAAGAAGATTCGTTTCTTTTGCTTTTGGAAAATACTCTTCTGGTTTTTTGTGCTCATATAAATAATGCGTATCAAATATATGTTTTGCCTCTGGCACATCGATATTATATTGATAATTATAGTGTTTTAGGCCAATTTGCTGAAGACCCTCCTGAATTTTTTGGCAATCTTCATTATTGATAAAATTTTCTAAAATGATCGCCGACATTTTGTTATCAAAAAGATCCATTAATGTTTTTTCATTTGTCTGATACGCAGCTTTTTGCCAATTCATTCACAATATCCGGTTTATAAATGTTATGCTCTAATACCAGTTTCAATTTTTTTTTATTATTGATCAACAGAATTTCTTGACGCATGCGAAAAAAAGAATAAATATTAAATTAATAAAAAGGAAAAAAAATGCATTTTCAGCTTAAAAGTCACGATTTCACTGAAGGATCTATGATCCCAGATATTTTTACATGTGATGATAAAAATATATCCCCTTCTTTATTTTGGGAAAACCCACCTTTAAATTCGCAATCATTCGTTCTTATCGTTGATGATCCAGATGCCCCTATGGGCACATGGGATCATTGGATTCTTTATAATCTTCCAAAAAATTGTTTTTTACTTGAAAAAAATATTGAAAAACTGCCAATTGGGACCATCGAAGGCATCAATTCTTGGGGCAAAACAGGTTATGGTGGTCCATGCCCACCCGATAAAGAACATCGTTATTTTTTTAAACTTTATGCATTAGATATTATTTTAGAAAATAAAAAGGACTTAAAAAAAGACGCACTTTTAAATATGATTAAAAACAATATCGTGGGTAAAGCGCAATTAATAGGCAAATACGATCTTAAAAAAAGAAGATAACTAGACTGGGCGCTGCTGACATTTTATAAAAATTTATACAACATACTAAAAAATATATAAAATTTTGTCATTGCGAGTTTCCCACCACCTAAAAGGGTCGGACTTCAAAGGAATGACCAAATTCGCAAACGTGTGTATAAAAAGGTTGTGCGACCTGGAGGCCGTCGAAGCATTGGTGTTTGAAGAACCCTGGTCCGCAGAAAGTAGCGAACTTATCAATGGTGGAGCAAGCTACCCCGATTAGAAGAATGCGCTATATTAGCTTTCTGTAGGACGCACTTGATATTAAGTGGAGTCCAATATAGATGATAAAACCAAAGAATTCAAAAG
>JAUXUR010000040.1 GCA_030680745.1 Alphaproteobacteria bacterium | reverse complement strand
TTTGAATGTTTTTTGACTTTAACCATTGAGCAGCTTCTTTCAAATTACGTGTAAAAACCTTTACTTCACGTACATTTTGTTCGTCAAGTGATGGGGATATTGCAATAAAATGAGAGGTTGAGCCTATGTCTACGCCAGCGACTAATGCATTAATCTGTTGTAAGGGTTGAATTGTTTTTTCTTTTGAATTCTTTGGTTTTATCATCTATATTGGACTCCACTTAATATCAAGTGCGTCCTACAGAAAGCTAATATAGCGCATTCTTCTAATCGGGGTAGCTTGCTCCACCATTGATAAATTCGCTACTTTCTGCGGACCAGGGTTCTTCAAACACCAATGCTTCGACGGCCTCCAGGTCGCACAACCTTTTTATACACACGTTTGCGAATTTGGTCATTCCTTTTAAGTCCGACCCTTTTAGGTGGTAGGAAACTCGCAATGACGAATCTTTTGATTTTTAATAATTTTACTTTCGAGTTCGCATTAATATAATAAGGAGTTGTTATGAAAGACTTAATACCAGTCGAAATCCAAAGACATTCTTCCGCTCATTTATTGGCCGCTTCCATTCATGTTTTGTGGCCAGAGGCTCGTTTTGGGGTAGGGCCCGTTACAGAAGATGGTTTTTATTATGATGTTGATCTTGATGTTCCCTTAAAAGAGGCTGATCTTGTATTGATTCAAGATAAAATGCTTGAATTGCAACAAAAAAATATGATGTTTGAACGCACTGAATGGCCGATTGATCAAGCGATTGCCTATATGGAGGATCATCATCAACCTTATAAGGTTGAGCTTTTAAAATTGCTTAAGGAAAAAGGGTCTACATCTGTTAATGCAAGCGAAGAAAAGTGTGCTTCTGGCATTGATGTCGTTTCTGTGTACAAGCTTGGTCAATTTATAGATTTATGCAAAGGGCCGCATGTTGAAGCAACTTCTGATATTGGTGTTTTTAAATTAATTAATATCGCGGGCGCTTATTGGCGGGGTGATTCAAAAAATCCTCAATTACAGCGTATTTATGGTCTTTGTTTTTCGTCGCAGAAAGAGCTAGACCATCGGTTGTGGCAAAAAGAGGAAGCGAAAAAGCGAGATCATCGACATTTGGGCGAGCAGCTAGAGATTTTTAGGTTTAGCGAGGATATCGGTCAAGGGTTACCTTTGTGGTTGCCCAATGGCGCAATTATTCGTCAAGAATTAGAGCATTTAGCACGACACGAAGAAAATCGAGAAGGCTATTTGCCTGTTATAACGCCCATTATTGGTAAAGAAAAACTTTATGAAAAATCAGGACATTTAGCGCATTATCATGAGGATATGTATGCGCCGATTCAAATTGAAGAGGAAATTTATTATTTACGGCCGATGAATTGCCCACATCATCACCAAATTTATTTAGCAAGACCGCGTTCTTATCGAGAATTACCGTTACGTATCGCAGAATATGGATCTGTTTTTCGGTATGAAGCAAGTGGCGGGCTTTCGGGGCTTATGCGGACACGCGGCTTTTGTCAGAATGATGCACATATTTATTGTACATATGAGCAAGCCAAGGAAGAATTCTTAAAAGTAATGCAACTTCATGCGCGTTACTATGATTTGTTGGGTATTAAGGATTATCACATGCGGTTATCGTTACCTGATTTAGATGGATCGGATAAATATGTGAATGATCCCGAAGAATGGAATGCGACAATTGCAATCATCCGCGACGCTATGAATGAATCGGGTTTGCCTTATGAAGAAGTGGCGGGGGAAGCGGCTTTTTATGGTCCTAAAGTTGATTTTATGATTAAAAGTGTGATTGGTGTTTCTTATGCCATTTCAACGAATCAACTGGATTTTATGGCGAGCAAACGCTTTGATTTACATTATATTGGAAGCGATGGTTTGAAACATCCTGTTTATGTCATTCATCGCGCGCCTTTGGGCTCACATGAGCGTTTTGTAGCTTTTCTTTTAGAGCATTATGCAGGTAATTTTCCAACATGGCTTGCGCCCATACAGGTTCGGATTATGCCGATTGCAGATCGCCATAAGGATCGAGCGCATGAGGTTTTGAAAATGTTGCAGGCTTTTGATATTCAATCAGCCAATGGAAAAATACGCGTCGATATTGATGATAGTGACGAACGTATGCAACGCAAAATTGCTAATGCGCAATGTGCCAAGATTCCATATATGATTATCCTTGGAGATAAGGAAATTGAAAGCGGTAAAATAAGTATTCGTAGGCGCGATGGGCAGCAAATATCGGATATTGATGTGCTTTCATTTGGAAAGATTTTGGTCGAGGAAATTAGAGGGAGATCAATTAGTTTTGCGTTAGTTTAATTTTTTTTGGATCCCACGGGACTTGCCGCGGGAAGTAGAGAGGGGTAGGATTTTATTTGAATTTTCAAATAAGTATTCAAATTAACGAATTGCTTATAAGTTATCGTAAATTTAAAAGCGAGAGTACCTTTCAGGGTAGATGCACCCTGAAAGAAAAAATATAAGATTATTTGGTTGAAATAAACTGAACAAGTTGATTATTATCTGCAATAAATTGGGTTAAAGCAGTTTTAGTGCAAGGTCTTCTATTAATATTATCTTGTGCCATTTTAGAGGCTGCTAATGCTAATTTAACAAAAGCTTCATTGAAATTGCATGGTGCGCCACTTTCTAAGGCACTCAAATAAAAATTTGACATAATTAGATGAGCATCATTTCTATCTTCATCGCTAAAAAAATCAAGCATTTGTGCTAATGTCCAAGCGTGTTCTGGGGCAAGCGTTGTTTCTAAGTTTTCAATAAATTTATATGCAGCGCTGTCAGCCGCAGCTATTTCTTCATCTGTAAGTGAAAAAGATGGGCTTACATATGAAAAAAGAATAATGGTGTAAATGGCTAATTTTTTGAACATTGGTTTACCTCGTTTGATTTACTTAATTCTATAGGACATATATACTTACTTAGTAGCATGTATAATGATGGTTTGTAATTCATTTTTCAAGTAAATACAATAGTAAATAATATAAAGTAAAGTTTTAATAGGTTAAATATATGTTAATTATGAAAAAAATTTTGAGCATTTTTGTGAATGTTTTAATATATAATTTTTAATATTTGCTCAGATTGAAAATTTTTCTAATTAAACAATAAGTTACATAATTTTTTATGTTTAAAGCTTAAAATTTAGTTTTTATATTGTTTTATATCAAAGGCTTGATGTTTATTTTGATATTACGAATCAAGCGATATGCATTTTATATTGAAGTTAAAGAATCTTTCAGGGGTATGCCCCCCGAAAGATAAAAAAGTATTATTGTTGTAATTGTTGTAATTTTTGTTGTAGAGCAGCAAAAGAAGTTACGTGGCTTCTTCTTTGTGCAAAATCATCAATAAGTTTTTGAAGAAATTCTATATTTCTTTTAATAAAGTCTTCTAGCGCTGCTTTGGTTTCTGGGCGTCTGTCTATATTATCTTGAGCTATTTCTACAGCTTTTAAACCTAATTCAATAATAGCTTCAACTTCACCATAATTTTCATCGATTTCTAAACCATTTATATAGAAATGGAGCAAATATCTATGAGCATGGTTTTCTGTTTCGTCTTGAAAAAAATCCAGTACTTCACTGAAAGTGGTTGTGTGACGTTGATCGAATTTAGCTTCTAGATATCCTGTGAATTGCGTAATAATGCTTTCCATTACATCTAGTGAAAGCTCTTCGCCTTCATCTTCAATTTCTATATTAATATGTTCCCTATTTTCTTGCATATCCTCAGCAATGATAGGATTTGTATAGGAGAAAAGCATAATGGTGAAAAGCGCAAATTTTTTGAACATTTTTTTACCTTGTGTTGAATGAATATCAATATGATTATTAGTCATATACGCTTACTTAATAATATAAACTGACCTACATTGCAATTCATTTTTTTAATAAATCTCTGAAAAAATTCGATAAAAAAATATAGTTTTTATTAAGTGTATGTTAATTATATAAAAAATACTTTTATTGATCTATGAAATTTATTTAAATTAGATTAAATAATATTACTTTTATTTATCAATAGGTTAAATTGTTTTTGTTTTTCAATTATATTAGTTAATTCTATGTTAAAATTAAAATATCTTTTTATATCAAGTTGTTAAAAGTTTTTTTGCTTTAATTAAATTATCTTTTGGATCCCGCGGGGTTGCCGCGGGAGGAGAGGTAACGAATTAAAAATACGCCTTGTTATAGCTTGTTCGTATATTTTTAATCGACAAAGGTATGATTTAGTTGATTGGAAAGAGTATTAAATGGCTACGTTGCACCCGATTACGTTGGATTGGATTACGTTGAGCATTTACTTTTCCTTTTATTCTGGATATAAGTGATCGCATAATGTGATCATTGCCAATACATCCAAATGAAAGCGGAGCGCGTAACATTGCATCTATGAATTTATTATTTCTTTTGATTAAATTATTTAAATCAAATTCTAGTGCAGGTGATGCGATTATATAATTCCTTGCAATATTATTTACCTCAAGAACTATATCAATAAAAGCTTTAAAAAAACTATTATTATGATTTATAAAAACTCTGTTACGTAAAAGTGTTTCTACTTTATTGTCCAACATAATATTTATTGATTCTAACGTGTTAAAATGTTGTGGGTAGTGAAATCTTGTAATATTACGTATATTATTTAAATAATCTGCAGCATTGTTTATAATGTTATGGTTAAAAGCAATTGCATGATTTTCCTCTATAACCGCAGGATTTTCCGCTTCAATCATATGATTTTCTGCTTCAGCTGCATTATTTTCTTCTTCAATAGCCATTGCAATGTTTTCTTCTTCAATTGCATGGTTTCTTGCTTCGGCTTCAGGATTTACCGCTTCGATTTCAGGATTTTCTACTGGAAATAATACTCTTTGAAGATTTCCTGCTTTAAATGCTTCATACGTATAGCTACCCGCAAAAGTGAGATTCGCATACGAAAAAAGAATGATGGTGTAAAGTGCAAATTTTCATAGTACACGACACTTTTTTAATTTGATCTAAGGTATTGATTTTTTATAAGAAAACATAGTACAGACAAGATACAAAAAAAGGAGCTGTACAATGATAAAAATGAATACCTTAGATCAAGCAATAAATAATCACTTC
>JAUXUR010000039.1 GCA_030680745.1 Alphaproteobacteria bacterium | reverse complement strand
GATTTTTGTCATGAAAAAATTTACGAATGTGATAAAGAAATTGAATCTACACTTGAAAGAATAGCTGGTCCTATAGAAAAAGAAGATAAAGCTCAAAAAAAAAGACGTAAAAATGAATTATATTTTAATTCTGATGCACTAATACAAAAACTAACAGGTATTGATTTAACACAAATTGATGGACTTGAAAGTCACTCTGTTTTAAAGATTTTGTCTGAAATCGGTACCAATATGAATAAATGGCCGAGTGTTAAGCATTTTGCGTCATGGTTAGGTCTTGCACCTGGCACTAAAATATCAGGAGGAAAAAGATTAAGCACCCGAACTAAAAGATGTAAAAACAAAGCAGCAACAGTATTTAGAATAGCAGCTTATACGCTTTCACGGAGTAAATCTGCTCTTGGAGCATTTCTTCGACGTAAAAAAGCACAATTAGGAGCGCCTGAAGCGATTACAGCAACTGCACATAAAATTGCAAAGATATTTTATATAATGCTTAAAGAAAAAATACCCTATCAAGATTTGGGCGCAGATTATTATGAGCAAAAATACAAAGACAGAGTTTTAAAAAATATAATGTCGCGTGCTCAATCGTTGGGATATGTGCTGTTAAGAAAACCGGAAAATGATGTCAAAAAAATGACTTGTTATCAACATCTTAAGTCTTGGTCATTAGAAGGGGCGCAGCCCCGCGGCAATCCACACTTTTTACTGGATTATTCAAAAGTGTGGATTGCCACAAACACCTTCGTGCAAGCACTCATGTATTTTCGTGGAGAACAAGACTTTTGTCGTATTTTCAAGTTATTTCACTATATATACGGACTTTAAAACTAACTCCATGTTTACTTTAATTACTTATTCTTCAGTTTTAGACGTTTTCCGCTTTTGCGCAAGAAACATTGTTACATTTTGAGCACGATCTGCACTCATATTTGCTAAAATAGGTGCTGTATTACCTTCTTTCATGCGACTTATGACGTCTAAAAGCACAACCATATCCAATTTATCAAAAATACGTGCAGCATCCTTTGGCTTCATTGTTTGATAAATTTTAACAAGGCTTTGAAGTTTCTTTTCATCTTCTTCAACTATTTTTTTATTGATCTCGGACAAACTATTTTTAACTTTTTCAAGATCTACACGTTTTTGATCAAGTTCTTTGTATTTTTCTTGTATTTTATGCTCAACTGTCTTAAGAATTTCATTTTTTTCGAGCAATTTTTGCTCTTTTTTAAGCAAAAGATCACTTCTTTCTTTAAGCTTCTGCAAAAGCTCTATTTTTTGAGGAGAAAACTCATCTTCTTCGTCATCGCTCGAATCACTTGCAGCTTCTTTTGCATCTGATTCAAGAGACGTTTCGCTTTTACTATCTAAAACAGAAACATTAGGATCTTTCGATTGCAATGGATCATCTTTAGGTTTTTCATCAGGATTAGATTGTTCCGCCGCATCAGATTTTTGTTCAGCATTTTGCTTAGAATCTGCATTCTTATCGTTTTTATCGTTTTTCTCCTGGGGAGGTGACGTTGCCTTATCATCTTTTGCAGCTGCCATTGCAGACCCTATAGGAAGAATTTCGTGCGTGTTAATAATGCCTGTAAAAACAAGAAGAAGGCGGATAGAAATAAGCCCTATAATAACACTGAATAATATAGGTAGAACGCGCAGCGAATAAAGAATTTTTTTGAGCCAAAAACTCATCTTGCCGCCTTAAGCATATCCAAAAGAGATTCTTCTGCTTTTGAATTCGGTTTAAACGTCCCTTTTTTTGCGCCTTGCACAATGTGTATTTGAGCCTCCTCTTTTTCCTGAGAAGTTTTAAGAATACGCATGATTCGGTCTTCTTCAGGCGAGTCTTCTAAAAATTTGCTATTTTCAATAGGCTGTTGTTGTGATTGTGGTGTCGTCTCTTTGCGTGTTTGACGGATTTGAATTTCCATTTTATTAGCAAGTTCATCGCCACGCTCAAGAAGAAAAAAAAGTTCGTCCCGTAAAGCTTGAGATTTCTGAATAGATTCAAGAAGCGCATTATATGATTTGCCCGATATATCTTTCAGATACGAAATACTTTCATCTGCCTTTGAAACCGCCTGATCAAAACGAATAATCGCCATGTCAACTTCGTCTTTATTGCTACGTAGTTTTTTTAAACGATAATTTAATATGCCTGCATAAAAGATTGCAACAATTAAAAAAACCAAAACCAAAAGATTTAATGTGAGGTCAAGACTCCAGTTCATCTGCTTCCTCCCGATATTTTCGATCTATTTTAATAGAAATTTTATTGTTTTTCTTACCCATTTGACCCACAAAAAGAGGCACACTTGCACATCTTAATTCAACAGGTGAACTAGGCGTACAATTTAAACTAATTTGTGTCCCTACTTTCCATTTCATTACTTCTGAAAGAGGCAACATAAATTCATCAATAACGGCAAGCATATTAATTTTTGTAAATAAAAGTTCATTTATTAAATGGTTTTCCCAAATTGAATCACGACCAAATTTTTCACCCATAAACATTTGAAGAAGAAGTTCACGGACGGGTTCCAACGTTGCATAGGGGAGCACAATTTCGAGTCGTCCGCCTCGATCTTCCATATCAATACGAAGCTTAACAACAACGGCTGCGTTTGCAGGACGCGCAATAGCTGTAAAACGAGGATTAGTTTCAAGACGTTCAAATCGAAAGGTAACAGGGCTTAAGGGGTCAAAAGCAGCACTCATGTCGTTTAATACTAAAAAAAGCATTCGCTCAACAAGATTACGTTCAATTGTTGTATAAGGACGCCCTTCAACACGCATCATGGCCGTGCCTCGACGCCCTCCTAAAAGAACATCAACAATCGAGTAAATAAGCGGACTATCAACAATCACAAGCCCGTAATTTTCCCATTCTTCTGCTTTAAAAACACCCAACATCGCAGGCAATGGTATGGAATTTAAATAATCACCAAATCGAAAGGATTGCAATCCATCAAGCGAAACCTCGACATTATCAGAAGTAAAGTTACGTAAACTTGTTGATAACACGCGAATAAGTCTATCAAATACAACTTCCAACATTGGAAGCCGTTCGTACGAAACAAGGGAAGAATTGATGATAGCATAGAGGCCATTTTGTTGCTCAGCACTATCAATTTCATCAAAGCCAAGAAGCGAATCAATTTCTTCCTGATTTAAGACACGTGCAGCAATTGGGTCTTTAGGACTTAAACTTTCAACAGATGTGTTTTCAAGCGCATCAGAATCTTCCCATTCACCAGCTAATGCATCATCTTTTGAACTTTGCGTTGGTTCGAGGGCAGTTTCAGCTGAATCTATTGATTCTTGATTTTCAGGTTTTTCTTCGATTGACATTCTTTTATTGTGTTAACATTTGTGGAAACAAAATATCAAAAACTTTGACATCCTTTGCAATAAGCTGAATCCTTTTCAATAATTCTTGACGTAATTTTTCAATACCAATCGAACTTTTTAAATCAGCAACTTTAAGTTCTCTTACATAAACTTGAATTGTATCTTGAATGCGAGGCATTACTTTCTGCAGTTTTTCTATGCTTTTTTGATCATCCAGCTCAAGGGAGGCTTGAATCTTCAAATAACTTACTTTGCCAACTTCTGAATTCAAATTAATCATCATTTCAGGCAAAGGATGAAAAATACTCGTCCTTAATTTATCATGTTCACCAGAACCCTCAGCCCCCTCAGCTTTAGATTCATTATGCCCGCCCTCTGCTTTATGTTGACCTTTTTCGCCATCTGCTGCTTGCTCTTGAGGTTTTTTAGCACCAAAGCTTAAAAAACCCATAACATAAGCAATGCCCCCACCAATACCAAGCGTTAAAATGGGCAAAACAATCATAAGAATAAGAGGTAATTTACTTTTTTTGGGTGTTTCAGTCGCTACTGTTTCAGTCGCTTCAGTGCTTATTTCGGTTTTTTTGGCTGCTGCTGCATCTGACACGTTACATCCCTCACTTTATTTCTTATGTTTATACTAAACATATTACCCCAAAAATCAATAATGACTAGGAAAATTTTGCATGGTTTATCATATACCCAAATAATCTGAAACTACCGTTTTTAGTCTATGACCTTTGGTCGCTTTTTGAACCAAAAATTCCTAAGGTAAACTTATTACCTGTCGTCATTTTTAGCATCAAAAATCGCCTCAAATTTCATACCTAAAAATCGACATTTCCAAATCATTTGGGTATAGAAAACAAACGTAAAGCAAAAAGTGCTCAAAAAACATTTTATTAAATTTATATTTTTTACACATTTAGGTATTGCAACATGTCATAATTTATGACATAATCTTTCTTGCAACACATTCATTGGCTTGCCCGCCAGTGTTGTCTTTCTTGGGCGTTTCCTCCCTAAACTTGGGCTATGCATTGCATAGCCTCTTTTTTTCCATTCAAATATAGCTCAGTAATGACTTTTAATAAATAAATGAATTTTACGAGCAACCAATCTACCGGACAAAAAATAACATTAGGTTTATTTTTAACTGTCGCCTAACAACTCATTCCAAAGAAATGAACTCAAATTTTTACGAAAAGTACCTCAAAAGTAAGAACTTTTTTACCTCTCCCCTTGTGGGAGAGGTCGCGACCAAAGGGAGCGGGTGAGGGGTATTTTCGAGAGCAAGTTTTGCTTGTCATACTTATTACATACGACACAATGATGTGTTCCTTGCAAACGCTTTAGACACCCCTCACCCGTCGCTACGCGACGACCTCTCCCACAAGGGGAGAGGAGAAAATAAAACAATTTCAATTTTTGTCCCGTAGAATTATTGGCAACACATATTCAACACAGCAAAATAACTTAAAAATACATCATGTTGAAAATAATTCTAAAATCAATAGATTTATCACTAGAAGCGTCGAAGACATACTGTAATCCATTCTTTTTTACAGCACCATTCAAAATTTGATTATCGCGGATGCCCGCGTGCTAAAAACAGTCGGGCATTCTCACTATGATGGAATTTACATATTTTTTAATGCATTAGGCGAATGAAACTCTATTAACCTAAATGGAAAATACTATATAATTGTCTTAAGGTTTTTTCTTAAAAAAAGCGGGTGGTTCTTCCTCAAAACCTTTTTGTTCAGCATCTTTAATAGGCTCAAAAACACGCGGAAAAGCATTTCTGGAATAAGGGTCGTTCAACTGGTTGTCTTTATGAGAAATATCCCTTGGGAAGCTCTCTGTAGGCTGAATATCCCTAGAATGAATATCTTGAGAATGCGTATCTCTAGGTATATCTCTGGGTATCTCTCTGGAGTATGGTTTATCAGGATATTGACGATTTGGCGCCATGTTATTTTCATAAGAAGGCATTTGATGAAATGGATTCTGAAGATGTGGTGCTTGATGGTGTTGATTTTGATAGAATTGAGCTTCATGCGCATTTGGATCAAAACCAACATCAGCATTCAGACTTGAAAATTCTTCTAATTTTACTTCTTGAATTTCGAATTGATAATTTTGCTGAAGAATCTGTAGGGCTGCAAATTCACGCATCGTTGCAATTAAATGAGATTCACAAGGCTTTGCATCTTCTTCAGATGTACCAAAAATCATCATTAACCGTGTTAAATAATCACTTGGCTTGGGCGGCATATCAAAATGTAATACATTTTCAATTTTTCCTTTTAAAAAGGAAACGTCTACACCATCGCTTACAATTAATACTTTTTTGATATCATTTTGCTCGTTTGTATTGTCATGTCCATAATTATCAATGACATCAATTTGATAACCTAACTTACCTAAAAAACGATCAAGAAGAACTTTATCACGTTTGCGACCACAAAAAACAATATTATTTTTGTTTTTATGTTGCTCTAAAATTGCATCTGCAACCCTTAATTTATATCTTAAATGCGTAATGTTGTAAGAATGTATTACGTGTTTTATAGTTTTAACGGAAGATTGATCAGTCATTGTACCCAATTTTTCTTGGTATTGTTCATTTGATTGAGGGATTGTATTATCTTGTGACCCTTTAAATAAGGATGGTATTACTTTTAAAAACGTTGATTTAAGCATAAAAACCAGATTAGCCCCGCAAACAAATTCTACATTTAATTAAGAATTACTATTTATAGATAAGGTATATTTTTTTTTACTATCTGGAAATTATAAGCAGCAATTTCGCTCTATTTTAAAGATTCATGCTGTTTAAAAGTCACTTATAGGTTGTATCTTCAGACCAAAATAAAAATTTTATTATTACAATATAGCATATAACGAACTTTTATGTCTAGTACATTCTTAAATTGTTTAAAAAAAATATTATTATTGAGCAAAAAAAATTAATGTTTGGAATTAAGATGCTAGGGGGCTGTTAATATGTTAAAAATATTCAAAAAAACTCTTTATATCCGTTAACTTGATCAAACTAAAAATTCATTTCTTGACATTCGACCAATTATCGATCATATTTTTAAGCCTAATCGTTAGATAGATTAAAGGTTTTATGCTATGGCAAAGTCAAATAATGTGACTGTGAAGCTTTTAAGCACTGCAGGTACTGGTTTTTTTTACGTTACAGGAAAAAATGCTCGTAAACCTGGAAAGCTTGAACTTCGCAAATACGATCCTAAGAAAAGACAACATGTTCTTTTTAAAGAAGCTAAAATTAAATAATTGAAGGGCCTGTTTTTAGGGCCCTTTTTTTATAAAATGTTGCACATCCCAGATTGTTGCGTTTCAATTTTTTGATCTTTCTTTATTTCAAAATCAATAACGCAAAAATCATCTATTTTTCTGTCTGATTCAAAAGCCTTCACAAGTTCTCCATTACTAATTTTATAGATTATTTTTTTTGAGTCGCTCAATCCATAAAGATCATTTCCAAGCTTTTTCAAAGAACAAAGTCTTTCATTCAAACAATATGTAACTGTTTCAAATATTTTGAAAGCCGTTCCAATGAGCCGTTCGCCCTTATTTGTTAATATTAACAAACAATCATCAAACGCACACAAAGACGACATTATAGAATTTTCAGGATTATAATCAGTTAGATTCTGAACGGATGTAGCAAAATGTGTCTTGGCATCAAAAGTTTCGACAAAATCAATGCAGTCTTTTTGATTCGTGCTTACAAAAAGCTTGCTGTCGTTTGATGTAATTGCAAGTGGATTGTATTTCGTATTGATTGTGCCTAAGAATTCTATTGAAGGTAACGAATACACAAAAATTGAATGATAATTTGTAGATGCTATAAAAATTTTATCTTGTGTGATTGTAAGGTCATTTGTGCCCACCATTATGGGATGCTCTATAGAAGGATTTGACAAATCACTTAAATCAAATTCAATAAGCTTTTGATCAAAAGACAAATTCATAAAAATTTTATTATTATATTGATGCATATTAACTGTCTGCGAAACAGTAGTGCTATATTCTCCAATTTTTAAATTATCTTTAGTATCAAAAAGTGAAAAATTATAATTATATGCATCTCTATCATATTCAGAATGAAGAATAATAAAATTTTCAGCATATAAATTACCAATAAGTAATCCGATACAGAACAAAAATATTAATATTTTTTTACTAAAAATTTGTGCGCAACTTAATTTTTTGAATAATATATTTAGTTCGGAAGCAGCACAAAACATCACATTCCCCATAATAGCATCTTATAATTAAAGATTATACTGATTGAGGTTTTATAGAAAGAGGAATAAATGAGATGGCGTCCCCAACGGGAGTCGAACCCGTGTTATCGCCTTGAAAGGGCGGCGTCCTAGGCCACTAGACGATGGGGACATCGATTGGCTTCTGAGGTGATTTTTACCTGTAATGGCATCAAAAAGCAAGCTCTTTTTTTAAAATAATGCAATTACCTAGATTATATACCCAAATAATCTGAAACTACCGTTTTTAGCCCATGACCTTTGTCGCTTTTTGAACCAAAAACCCCTAATACCTGTCGTTATTTTAGGCATTAAAAATCACCTAAATCTCATATCTAAAAATTGGCATTTTCAAATCATTCGGGTATTAAAAATGCGTCATTGATTGGCTTGAAAAAAGAAATTGAAGGGGGTTAGGAATGATTGGTAGAAAGGTTCTGGACCTGTCCCCCACATAAGAGGACAGGTTCCGAGATGGTTTAGTCTTCAGGAAATTGATCCTTATAACGATTTTTGAAATCTTCAAAAATGCGTTTAAAACTACGTTTTATTTTTAAGAAATCAATTTCGCCATCTTCTTCCCAAAGCTGGAGATCAATTTCAGGTTTAAGCATATTTATATAATCAAGCAGTAAATTGTAATCACCAAAGCTAACAGCATGATATCCTTTATATGAAAAACGATGGTCATTGTCAGGAGATCTTTTAAAACTCAAAGGCTGATCTAACGGGATATTTGCACCTTTTATATTTTCTTGTTGGATAAACTCAATAATGCTCATTGGTTCAAATGTATCTTTTTGAAGATTGAGGATGATATTAAACTTTCCAAGATATTCAAATTGGCCAAAATCATTCATAGAGCTTTCAATATTTATATAATCGTAAAGCCCGCCATCTCTGTTTTGATGTTGCTGAACATCATTTACAGGAGACATAATAAATGATAAAGCGTTATCAATAGCATCACAAAACTCTGATCGTGTTATTGAGTTCGTATTACAATTTACTCGGGGAAGCGCTTTCTCGTGATCTACGAAAAAATATACAAGCTGATCTTCTCTTTGTTGTTGTTCACTAAGATTCTGTTTGCTTGCATTCATTTTTTGATAAATATTATTACATTTTCCATAATAATTTTTTAGGATATCGCAATATTCATCTGGATTAATTTCTGATGCACCGTTTACAGCAAACCCCTCAAAAGGATTATGCTCAACATGCGTGATATCGTGCTCAGCGGCACTAAGTGTTGTTTGCTGAAGAGCGCCATCATAATTCGTACGATCGAGACTTACACCTATAAGTCCAATTGCATTTGCGGAGGCTTTATTTAAATCATTAATCTCTAAAATACCTGTTTCAGATACAATGGGCATTAAATATAATTGAGCAGTTTCAGCAAAATAAAGACGCGCAATTATTGAATTACGGGCTCTGAATAATTTCTGAAACTTAGTTTCAAGCGATTTAAAAGCTTTAGGCATAACATGCCAAAAACTGACTGAATGATTTTGACAAAATTCTTCATCTGTTTCTTCCGACTCAAAAAATGTTTTAGCTATCTCTAATTCAATTCTTAGAAAATCCCCATAAGAGCTTAATTCAGAAATACATGTTGCATATGGCACGGGTTGGGCACCAATGCGATGATCATTAATTGCATTTATTTTGTAAGCATTCAAAGAACCGTCTTGTTTTTTATTATGAAACAATGCCTTAAATTCTTGAATTAAATCCTTTAAATCATCAAATTCAAAAACTGGCTTAGGTTTGAGATTTTGAGTGAATCTTAGCGTATCAAATTTGTGTTCTTTTCCGCATTTCTCAATTGCCTCAATCAATGCCGTATTATCTTTTGGTGTTTCGTCTTGTTTTTGTTGAAACGTCAAAATTGACGCATACATCATATGAATGATCATATTGGAATAAAGTGTTAATCCACGTTGATCAAATTCATTTTGGGCAAAAACATAACAATCATCGAAAAGTGTACGTAAATCATCGCGTTCTATTTTTGCACGTATCATTTGAGAATTTTGTTCAAAATAATCACGTAATCCTGGAAATTGATCTTCAGCTTTGCGGCCTTCAGATTTTAATTGTAGTATTAATTCTAATGGTTCTAGTGTTGCGTTTGTCTCAAGCGACATTGTAATTAACATAAAAAGAACGAATATATATCTCATCCTCTGATGACTCCTTTAATTAAAAATATTGTTGTGATACTTTGTAACATAAAATTTACATTTATAAAATAAGTGAAAAATACGTATTTTGTTCTAAAAAAAAATGTGTTAGCGTTTTATTTAAAAATTATATTTTTATAGCAAACTATTCAGAAATTTTCTTTTTAAAAAATAAAACCAAATCTGCAATTACCTATAAAGGCTTTAAAACAAAATACATAATATCATCATGTTACCTCATTTTTGTAAACAAAACGCACTAAACTTGTTTTTTAGCCTCTAAATGATGTATCCTATAAAGCGAAAAAGACTTTTCTTTTAAGATAGTTTTGGTTAAAACAAGTGCTAAGCCGAAAATAAGGTTATTTTAATGAAACACAATATCGCCACACTCATTCTTGCCGCTGGTTGGGGAACACGTATGCAGTCTAATCTCCCCAAGGTTTTACATAAAGTTGCGCATCAACCTCTTTTATCATGGGTTTTAAATGCTGCTGAAACTTTAGCACCTGTTCGTCAGATTGTTGTTGTGCGCCCAGGTATGGATCAGGTTAAAGAAATCATTGGCAACGCAAACATTGTATTGCAAGAAAAAGGTGAAGGCACAGGCGCTGCTGTCATGGCTGCACGACCAACACTCGAAGACTTTAAAGGTGATGTGCTTGTACTTTTTGGTGATACGCCCTTTATTACGCCTGAAACATTGCAATGTTTGGTTGAAACGAGAAGATCTGCATCTAATCCAGCTGTCGTGATTGTTGGATTTAAACCGGAAGATCCCGCTGAATATGGTCGTATCGTGATGAATGCACAAGATCAGATTGAGCGTATTGTCGAATATAAAGATGCAAATGATACAGAGCGTGAAATAGGTTTGTGTAATTCAGGCGTCATGGCAATTGATGGATCTTGTCTTTTTGAACTTGTTGACAAACTTACATCCAATAATGCAAAAGGTGAATATTATCTAACGGATATTATTGAACATGCGCGCAAAATGGGGCGTCATTGTACAGTCGTTGAAGCCTCCGAAGAGGAGCTTATGGGTATTAATTCCCGCGCAGATTTAGCGCGCGCTGAACTTGAAGCGCAAACACAATTACGCGGAGCGGCACTTGCCATGGGTGTGACATTGATTGACCCAGATTCCGTTTATTTAAGCTATGATACCAATCTTGGCAAAGACATTACAATTGGGCCAAATGTTGTTATTATGCCAGGTGTTGAAATTAGAGATAACGTCATTATTCATGCCTTCTGTCACTTAGAAGGTGCTAGAATAGAAGAGGGAGCAATTGTTGGTCCTTTTGCGCGGTTGCGACCTGGTACTGAAATTGGACGTGATGTGCGTATTGGCAATTTTGTTGAAGTAAAGAACAGCCAATTTGAAGCGCATTCAAAAGCGAATCATCTCTCTTATATAGGTGACGCACATATTGGTAAAAAATCAAATATTGGTGCTGGAACAATCACATGTAATTACGACGGTATCAATAAATCGAAAACAATATTGGGTGAGAACGTTTTTATTGGCTCAAATAGTGCGCTTGTAGCGCCTGTCCAAATTGGTAATGGTGCAATCGTTGCTGCCGGAAGCGTTGTGACCAACAATGTTGCTGAAAATGCATTATGTATTGCACGGAGTCGCCAAATTGAAAAGCCCAATGGCGCTCAAATATATCGTGAGCAACATAAAAAAGAACGCAGCAATGTAACATTGATGACGGTTGTTGATAATGATCGCCCCCAAAGTAAGAATTAATTCATAGAGTTGACAACGAATTTGTTCATAAAATGGACAATTTACTAAAAAATAGAGGTTTATTATGTGCGGTATTATAGCAATTCTTGGAACAAAAAACGCCGTTCCACATCTAGTTGAAGGCTTAAAACGTCTGGAATATCGCGGATATGATTCAAGTGGTGTTGCAACACTCGTTGAAGGTCATCTTGAGCGTAGACGTGCTGAAGGAAAATTACTTAATCTTGAAAAACTCCTTGGTACTGAGCCGTTACAAGGCATTATTGGAATAGGCCATACAAGATGGGCAACCCATGGTAAGCCAAGTGATCGCAATGCCCATCCCATGATGACGGATAAAGTAGCTGTTGTTCACAATGGTATTATTGAAAACTTTCAAGAACTTAAAAAAGAATTGCAATCAAAGGGTCATCAATTTACGTCAGATACTGATACTGAAGTTGTTGCATGTCTTTTAACTGAATATTTAAACCTAGGTTTTGCCCCTAAAGAAGCGCTTCAAAAAGCAGTTGGTCGTATGGAAGGCGCCTACGCAATTGCGGCTATCATTGCAGGCCACGAAGATATGATTTTATGTGCGCGTAAAGGAAGTCCGCTTGTTGTGGGTCATGGCGATGGCGAAATGTTTATTGGATCTGATGCAATCGCACTTGCGCCTTTAACACGTAAATTAACCTATTTGGAAGAAGGCGATTGGGGAATCATAAATCGCAAAGGTGCTGAAATTTTTGACGAAGAAGGCAGATCAGTGCATCGCCCTATCACAATTGTTGACATCAGTAGTGCCGTTGCCGAAAAAGGAAATTACGATCATTTCATGCTGAAAGAAATTTTCGAACAAGCTGAAGTATTACCACGCACACTTCATAATCTTGTTGATCCCATTTCAAAAACGATTAGATTGCCAAATCTTGCTTTTCAATGGAAAGATGTAACACGCCTGACCTTTGTTGCGTGTGGCACATCCTATCATTCCGCAATGGTTGCTAAATATTGGTTTGAGCAAATTGCCAAAATTCCTGTCGATGTCGATATTGCGTCAGAATTTAGATATAGATCCCCTGTATTAAGTAAAAATGGCGTATCTTTATTTATATCACAATCAGGTGAAACGATTGACACGCTTGCAGCACTTCGTTATGCAAAATCCAACGGGCAACATATTTTAAGCATCGTCAACCGTCCTGAAAGCACTATGGCACGCGAATCAGATGCTATTTTGCAAACTCTTGTTGGTCCTGAAATAGGGGTTGCATCAACAAAAGCCTTTACGGGCCAATTGGTCGTTCTTGCTTGCTTAGCGCTTGCTGTTGCAAAAGCACGCGGCACAATCTCGTCTGCTGAAGAGGCTGATTTTATTACGTCCCTTGCCTCTTTACCCAACCATATTCGCCTTATCTTAAAAGATGCGGATCAATATCGTGAAATTGCAGCATCACTTGTTGATGCTAAAGATGTTTTGTATTTGGGACGAGGCACTGCATATCCGGTTGCTTTGGAAGGTGCTTTAAAGCTTAAAGAAATATCTTATATCCACGCCGAAGGTTATGCGTCAGGTGAGATGAAACATGGCCCCATCGCACTCATTGACAAAGGTACGCCTGTTATTATGGTGGCCCCTAGTGATGCATTGATTGAAAAATCTTTGTCCAACCTTGAAGAGGTTGTCGCCCGTGGTGCTCATGTTATTTTACTATCAGATGATGAGGGTATTTCGAAATTACGAAATAATGATGTATTAAAAATTAGGTTACCAAAGGTCAATGAATTCTTAACACCAATCCTTTACACGATCCCTGTGCAACTTTTAGCTTATTATGTTGCAGTTTTAAAAGGCACGGATGTTGATCAACCACGTAATTTGGCTAAATCTGTAACAGTCGAGTAATTAGTATTAATTAACTTCACAGCACTATAGTAAATCTAATAAAAATCGACCTACTCCCCGTGAGCTTTACCGCGGGAAGTAGGAATTTTTTGTATTTTCAAGTCATTTCATTATTAAATTTAAAATCACTTTACAATAAAATTTTTTTTTGATAAAACAAAGAGCTAAAGCAATCGCAAAAGGTTTATTTAAATGAAACATAAATTAATTTATTATATTTTAGGCATAATTTTTTTTAATTATTCTTTTGAAGTAAACTCTATTCTTCCTAAAAAAGAACAATTTTCTGAAATTATTGAAACAAAAGCATGTAATGGACGAAAACAACTTGAAAAATACAAAGAAATATACGAAGCGCATTTACAAAAATTCAAAGAAGACGAAAGCAATATTTTTACAAAAGATGTAGAAAATTTCATAGTACACGACACTTTTTTAATTTGATCTAAGGTATTGATTTTTTATAAGAAAACATAGTACAGACAAGATACAAAAAAAGGAGCTGTACAATGATAAAAATGAATACCTTAGATCAAGCAATAAATAATCACTTC